>WFRQ01000514.1 GCA_015486425.1 Deltaproteobacteria bacterium
ACGTTGAGCGCCCCTCACAAAAACAGATAATAATTGGCAAAAATGGGAAATTCATCAAAAAGGCGGGACAGATGGCAAGGCTGGAGCTTGAGAGCATGTGGGGCAGGAAGGTATATCTTGACCTGTGGGTCAAGGTCATGAAGAACTGGTCACGCAGCGAAAGGGCGCTGCAGGAACTTGGGATTACCGGCATAGATATCTAAGACCTGAGAAGGACAAGTCTTTAAAAGTGCAGACATAGACTTTCATGACAGGGGTTCCGCTCCCCTGACCATGAAAGCTGGCTCAAAGCGCAAAGGCAGGCAATTATGCCTTCTTTTGCTTTGAGCCTTGGGATTTCGGCTTTGAGCTGGATGGAACGATTGGTGAATCAGCCGAAAATCCGACGATCGTTCAATCCAGGCCTTATGATTTCTGCTGCTCTTCCCTCATGGCAAAGACCTCAGGGGTCTTTTCTCTGAGACGCCTTATGCACAAATCCTTTCCAAGCACCTCAAGCACTTCAAACATGCTGGGGCCCTTGATCTGGCCGGTGATAACCGCGCGCATGGCATTTATGATAACCCCTGGCTTTACCTCAAGTGACTGGGCATAGTCACGAAGTACCTGCTCAAGATTTTCGGCATCCCACGTCTCCACGGCCTCAAGTGTATCAGCCAGTTTTGGAAGCCACTCCTCAAGCCCTGGATGCTTGTAAACATTCTTTCTAAGCGCCTTTGCGTCATACTCATAGTCATCGGAAAACCATGACCTTCCCTCTGTGGTAAAGTCCATGAGGGTATGAAACCGCGCCCTGGTCATGTCCAGCACCTTCAGGAACCATTCCTTTTTATCGCCTTCATACGCAGGGTCATAGATGCCGGCCTTTTCAAAAAAGGGTTTTGCCATCCGGGCAATCTCCTCAATGGGCATGGAGCGCAGGTAATGGGCATTTATGTTAATGGCCTTGGGGTCAGTAAAAAACTTGGGGTCGCCCTTGCGGTAGTTGAATATGGAGTTTGACTTGTTAATACGCTCGATTTCAAACGTCTGTATCAACTCTTCCCTGCTGAAAATTTCCTGGTCTGTTCCCGGAGACCAGCCCAGCAGAACAAGAAAGTTCACCAGTGCCCAGGGTATGAAACCATGATCCCTGTAAAACTGTACTGCAACTATTTCACCATGGCTGCGCTTTGATATCTTTGCCTTCTTGAGATCAAGCGTCAGAGGCATGTGGGCAAATACTGGCACATCAGCGCCAAGGGCCTGGTACAGCAGGACCTGACGTATGGTGTTTGTCATGTGGTCCTGCCCTCTGATTATATGAGTTATGCGGTCCCTGATATCATCCACCACGTTGCACAGCAGGTATAGAGGCTTGCCGTTTGAGCGCACTATGACAAAATCCTCCATCGCACTCCACGGTTTTTCTATGCGGCCCAGCACCTTGTCTTCATAACCAACCACTCCTTCACGCTGCGGTGTCCTGAAACGAATAACATAGGGGATGCCGGCAGCCTCCTTTTCAGCGACCTCCTCAGGTTTCAGGTCGCGGCAGGTGCCGTCATACTTTATATCCTGCTTTGCCTTGAGGGCTGCTTCGCGCTTTGCGTCAAGCTCCTCCCTGGTGCAGAAACACTTGTATGCCTTGCCCTCTTCCAGCAGCTTCCTGGCAGCAGCTACATGCTCGTCTGCAAACTGTGTCTGAAAATATGGACCCTCATCCCAGTCAATGCCAAGCCACTCAAGGCCTTCGATAATACCCTTTATTGACCCCTCGGTAGAGCGCTCAGCATCAGTATCTTCGATGCGAAGTATGAGCTTGCCATTATGTTTTCTGGCATAGAGCCAGTTGTAGATTGCAGTCCTTGCCCCTCCAATATGGAGATAACCCGTGGGGCTGGGGGGAAATCTCAAGCGAACTTCAGACATTTTTATTCTTTCCTCTTTCTCTTTTTCTCTTCTTTTTCTGCTTCTGTTTCTGTTTGGCTGCCTCTTCCTTCTGCCTCTGCTTTTCAATTCTTGCCCATGAGTCTCGAAGTGATACTATGCGGTTAAATACCGGGGCTCCAGGGCCTGAATCTTCCGTATCCACCACAAAATATCCACGGCGTTCAAACTGGCAGGTGTAGCCGGGCTTAACGTCCCTGAGGCCTGGCTCAAGCATGGCATCCCTGATAACGGAAAGTGATTCAGGATTGAGAAACTCCCTGAAGTCAGCGCCTTCCCTCTCACGTTCCGGAGCAGGCACTGAAAAGAGCCTGTCAAACAGCCTCACCTCAGCGCCGAAGGCATGGGGTGCTGAGACCCAGTGAATGGTTCCCCTCACCTTTCTGCCGTCAGGTGAATCTCCGCCCTTGGTGGCAGGATCATACGTGCATGTGACCTCTACAACTTCACCGTTTGCGTCCTTCCTGAACCCTGTGCACGTGACAAAATATGCATATCTCAGCCTCACCTCCCTGCCAGGGGCAAGCCTGAAGAACTTCTTTGGCGGATCCTCCATGAAATCCTCACGTTCAATATAGAGTTCCCGTGAAAACGGAACCATGCGGGTTCCTGCATCAGGATCCTCAGGGTTGTTTATTGCCTCAAGCTCTTCTGACTGGCCCTCAGGATAGTTTTCTATTATGAGTTTCAGGGGGTTCAGCACTCCCATTACCCTGTCAGCCGTGCGGTTAAGCTCATCGCGCACGCAATATTCCAGGAGGCTTATATCCACCATGTTGTCGCGCTTTGCAACTCCTATCTTTTCACAGAACGTCCTGATTGCCGCAGGTGGATAACCCCTCCTTCTCATGCCGGAAATTGTGGGCATACGCGGATCATCCCAGCCTTTTACATCCCCATTTTCCACAAGTTTCATAAGCTTTCGCTTGCTCATGATGGTATAGGTCAGGTTCAGCCTGGCAAACTCGATCTGCTGCGGGTGACAGGGCACAGGAAGCTGATCCAGAACCCAGTCATAGAGTGGCCTGTGATCCTCAAATTCAAGCGTACAGATGGAGTGGGTAATACCCTCGATGGAGTCTGAAAGGCAGTGTGTGTAGTCGTACATGGGATATATGCACCACCTGTCACCTGTACGGTGATGAGACATGTGCATGA
>WFRQ01000515.1 GCA_015486425.1 Deltaproteobacteria bacterium
CATGCGTGAGACATCATAACAGTTTCAGAACCAGTCTCAAAAAGTTACATAGCTGCAGCACGTTATGATATTGGGACAAACGGGGAATGCTCCCGATCGACTTTGGAGGGTTCCAGGTGGGGCAAGCCGATGGAAGTGTAAAGAAGCTTTACCTGTTCTCGATGGATTGTTTTTAGCGTGTCTGGGCGATTTAGTAGATTTTTGCGAATAGGAAGGAGAGGAGATAACTTTATCATGATTTCATGCTTTAGAAAGGAGAGACAGTTTTTTATTGTTTTCCTGAGTGGGATTATTTCATCCATTCTTTGGCTGGGGCTGGCATGTGCCGAGTTTCCCCCGTGTGAAGGTGATTTTAATGATGATGGCATGGTAGATGGCTCTGACCTTGCCGTGTTCACCTTGAATTTCAATAATACTGTGTGCAGCAACGGCTGCTATGGCGATTTTTATCAGGATGGCAGTGTCGATAGTGAGGATTTGGGAATTTTTGCTGAAGATTTCGGAAGGGTAGGTTGTTCCCGTGTTGAGTACAAACTTTACGGTCTTAATTTCAGCCCGTATATGGATGGCCAGAGCCCTGACTGGGGTACGCTGATCAGTGAGGCGCAGATACGCGAGCGCCTGCGAATCATTGCTCCCTATACTCGCTGGATCAGAACATTTAGTATGACCCATGGACTTGAAAATACATGCCGGATTGCCCATGAGATGAATTTGAAAATTGCTGCAGGTGCCTGGCTTGGAAAGGACACGGCTGAAAATGACCGCCAGGTTTCAAGTCTTATAGAGGCTGCCGGCAGGGGGGAAGTGGATCTGGCTATTATTGGCAGTGAAGTGTTGTTGCGTGGTGATCTTACAGAAGCTCAACTCCTTGCTTATATGCAGCAGTTCAGAGAGGCGGTTCCTGCCGTGCCTGTTACTACTGCTGATATTTACAGCGTACTCCTGTCTCATCCTGCCCTTATAGATGCTTCCGATGTGGTATTTGTGAATTACTATCCATACTGGGAGGGCAGGGATGTCATTACCGCACTGGCCTATGTGAACTTGCTGCATCAGAAGATGATTATGACTGCAGGGGAAAAGGAGGTAATCGTTTCAGAAAGCGGCTGGCCCAGTGATGGTAATGCAATTGGCGATGCTGTCGCCTCCCTCCAGAACGCATGTTTTTACAATCTCGATCTGGTTTCATGGGCGCGGTCAGAGCATGTAAAATATTTTGTGTTTGAGGCCTTTGACGAGAGCTGGAAGGCGTCTCATGAACAGCCGCAGGGGGCGCATTGGGGTATGTGGTACAGTGACGGGAGTATGAAGGCGTGCATGGCGCCTATCTTTGAAGGTGAGACCCTAACTGATAATTGGTCATGCAGCAGCCAGCTATCAGGGCCTGGGCAACCTGAAATCCGCTTTACCTATGTTCCTGAATATGGAAGCAATGATAATCTCAGGGGGCAGGTGCTTCATGTTGTGCCTCGTGAGTACAGGGTAGCTGTTTATATACGAGTGGGCAGCGGATGGTGGACAAAGCCATACTTTGCCTCACCGCTTACGAATATAGAGTGTGACGGGGAATGGGTCTGTGACATAACCACCGGTGGTTACGACAGCCAGGCCAACAAAATAGCTGCCTTCCTGGTGCCTGCGGATTACAATCCGCCTCATGCCTCAGGCGATACCAGCCTGCCTTCTGAGATTTTTCAGGATGCTGTAGGCTATGTAGAAGTATCGCGTACACCATAGCTGCATTGAGGCATTGCTTCATCTTTAATGCCATCCCAATATGGTAATTCATCCTAAGGGGCTGTCCAAAAATAACTTACCGATTTCGCATCGCATCTTCAGGCCATCCTGAGCTGAACTTCAATTACAAAATCCTCAACGTAGCCCGGCTACGCCTGTGGTTTTGCTCAATCAGTTCAACTCAGCCTGACCCAAATCTGAGCGCGCTATCATCCAACTTATTTTTGGACAGCCCCTTAGAGGGGGGTGAGCAGTTACTCTAAAAGTTCGTCGTTGATTTCAATGGTACTGGCATCCTTATACTGTGGCACAGGAAGTGGCATTTTTAACACTGCCTGCCTCACCGGAGGGTTCCCATTGATACCCACCCACACCTTCCAGCCACTGCCACGGGCATACTCCCTGTAATCGTGATAATTGGAATAAAATGGCTGCCAGTCTTCATCACTGCCACCTATCCGAACGTACAGGTCACCGTGTCTGCCGACTATGCGCGCGGCATAAACTCCCCTCTGCCTTGCATTGTGCTGCGTATAGATGGCACTGCCTGAATGAACTCCTGCTATCTTACGCGCATTGATCAGGGCCGTGATTTTGTTTCTGAGGTTTTGTCCCCAGTCAAAAAAGTGTTGCCAGAATACAGTGGGAATGCCAGGATGTGTTAGAATATATGCATAGCCCTGTTCCACCTGCCAGTCATTCAGAAAGTCCTCTGATTCGTGGTCTTTTTCAGGAGAGCCGTCTTCGCGGGTGCGATAGCCTGTGTCATGATTCTTTAAAAAGGTTACAGCTCTGTTTTTCCACAGATGCCCGTCGGTGTTATCTCCCACCATGCCGATTCCGTTTCCATAACCGTACAGGGCGGTGTAATTGCCCTTGTTGTCTTTGAGAGTAAAGAAAGTAGAGAAGTCAAAGACGTTGCTGGCAGTGGTGAGGTCACCAGGGCTTGTGGCAGTGTGCCATATCCAGCCGCGCTGGCCAGGGTGGTCTGACCAGTCGTATTCTCCTACCGAAAAGGTGGGATGCGTGGCCCTGTTATATACAGCGATCCAGCGGGCATTATACCCATGCGCCATATCGTAGCGCCAGCCACGGTAACCAATGGATTTAAGCTGCAGCAGGTACCTGATTATATCCCTTCGCACAGTTCTGTTTGTGTGGTCAATGTCCCGGAAAGATCCGTACCCATAAGTCCTGCAGCCGTAGCCTGCGTATTCCACCTTCTCTTCCGGTGCACCTCTTTTGTCCAACGGGGTTTTATAGAGTTCTGATTTTGGGTTTGTGAATGCCTCGTCGTACCTGGTAATTGTCCTTGTGTCCCATGCCGGATTTTTAAAGTCAGCCCACTTGTGTGTGCCGTCACGGTGGTTGATTACAATATCGGCTATTGGCTCAATACCGTTTCGCAGCAATGCTTCCAGCATGGCACGGTGCTGCTCAATGCTGCCGTAGCTGTTATTGAGGTTGAAATATTCCTTTGGGTTGTATCCGGCGCTTATTTCTCCGGCAAATGAGGGAGGGGGAAGCCATATCAGGTCAAAATGGCCTTTCCGAATAGCCGGAGCCTGTTCTTTTACAATCTCATACCATCTTTTTTCACCATATTGTGGAAAGCGTTCAGGCATTCCGTGCCTGTATGATTCCCAGTAAAAGCCCTGCAGCATAACCCTGTCATCGTCAAAACCTGCTTGACCAGAAACAACTGCAGGCAGGATAAAAAAGATGATGACTAAAAGGGACGAGATGGTAATGAATTTTGCTTTTCTAAGTATGGGAAGCATATTTGTATCCTTATAATTTGAAAGTGAAAACCTCTATTCCCACTGTCATTCCCGGTTTTCATACGCCCCATTTATCTTTGCTTATATTCCTCAGCAGTCTGGTAAAAACTTCACTAACGTGTTCCGCTATCTCAGGTGCTATATTTCTATTTGCACCTTCCTCCTTGATTGCCTTTACGGCCTCCTTGCTGAACAGGTGCCCGATATCTGACTGAAGCAATGCC
>WFRQ01000516.1 GCA_015486425.1 Deltaproteobacteria bacterium
GCCTCTGCAATGGATGCCTTCATGTCCCTGATAAGGGATTTAACATCTATCTCCACTCTGCCCACTTCCCCCTTAAGGCCTGCAATGGTGCTGGCGTTAAGGTTGTGCTTCAGGTAAAGAACATGATCGTGCAGCGCGGTCAGCACCGGTTCCAGCCTCTGCTCTGATTTTTTCATTGCCCTGTAAAATTTATGGTACCGTTTTTTGGAAACAGTCAGTTTCTGACGGCTTTTACGCCTGAATTCCGGGTTTGACATAGTATCAATTTCGTCATCCCATTCCTCAAACAGGTCTGTGGCAATGGTATCTATCTTTTCAATCCTGTCCTTTATGGCATCGGCCCTGTCCTGGCAGTCTTCATAATCGTCCTTGAGCCCCTCGTAGACCTCCTGCAGCTTTCCGCCCTGGTAGTTTGTAAGTTCCTGAAGTCTGGTCAGCGCGTCCTTGAACTCCTCGGTAGCCTCTACCTGATCCTCACGCAGGTCTTCCACATTGTCCCTCAGGAGGTCTCGCTTCTGCTTGCCGAACTTTTCCATTGTGGAATAGTAAACACTGCTGCAGGCCCCCAGGGTAAACAGCAGGGATAAAACCAGTGCACAAAAGACAGAAATATGAATGGTATTTTTCATGATTTTTCTCATACTGAATTTGCGACATTGCCGAGAAAGAGGGCTTTCCTCAGCAGGCCGTATGGGAAGTCCGATGACAAAGAAGATGCGGTAAAGACGGCCATACCGCAGGGCATTGCATTATGTACCGGCATACTGGTTCAGGAGTTCACCCCATTTACCCCTTGCCCTGAGTATCAGTTCACACACCTCCCGAACTGCACCACGTCCGCCTGGCTTCTCAGTAACATAGTGGGCGTAATCTTTTACAGGCACAGGGGCATCAGGCACCACCACTGCAAGCCCTGCCAGCCTTAACATGCTGATATCAACCCAGTCATCCCCCATGTACGCGGTCTCTTCTTCTGAAATCCCGAGCGCTTCGGCAATTTCATTGTATGCGGAAATCTTGTCTGACACACCCTGGAAGACAAAACTGATGTTAAGCTCTTCAGCACGCCTGGCAAGGGCCGCAGATTTCCTGGAACTGATGATTGCAGTTTGCACCCCTGCCCTTTCAAGCAACTTGATACCAAGACCGTCATGCACATGAAATGACTGTATCTGGCTGCCTTCTGCATCATAGACAATGGACCCGTCTGTAAGCACACCGTCAACATCAAGCACAAGCAGCCTGATACACGAGGCCCTTTTCATGACAAGCGTGGGATCAAGTCTCATGACTTTTGGGATTCCGTGGCAACTGTGCCCTGCGTGGACAGGGCACGTCTTATGGCAGCAATCTCAGAGAGCAGGGCATCTGCCCCCTTAAGGTCAAGGCTGTTCGGGCCGTCACAGAGCGCCTTGTCAGGTTCTGGATGCACCTCCATGAAAAAACCATCAGCACCTGCTGCCGCTGCAGCCCTGGCAAGAACCGGAACAAATTCACGCTGCCCGGATGAGCAGCCATCCCCTCCACCTGGAAGCTGAACACTGTGCGTGGCATCAAACACCACAGGGCACCCCAGTCCCTGCATAATCTGGATAGAACGCATGTCAACCACCAGGTTATTGTACCCGTAGCATGAACCGCGCTCAGTCAAAATGACCTTGCTGTTGCCGGACTCCATGACCTTGCCCACTGCGTGCCTCATGTCCCAGGGCGCCATGAACTGCCCTTTTTTTATGTTTACCGCAAGGCCGGTGCGAGCCGCAGCAATTAGCAGATCAGTCTGTCTGCACAGAAAGGCGGGAATCTGAAGCACATCAAGCACATCAGCAGCCTGTTGAACCTGTGAAACCTCATGCACATCAGATATTACAGGCACCCTGTATCTCTCCCTTACAGCAGCCAGCATCTCCAGGCCCTTTGTAATGCCTGGGCCGCGATAGGAAGAAACAGATGTGCGGTTTGCCTTGTCGTAGGATGCCTTGAACACGTAGCTGAAGCCGTGCCGCTCTGCGGATGCCTTCATGAACGAGGCTATTTCCAGCGCTGTTTCAATATCTTCAAGCACGCAGGGACCTGCAATAAGCAGAGGAGGAGAGCCTGAACCCACCTTGAAATCAGCAACAGGTACTGTGGCGGATGACATCAGGACGCCCCCAGTTTCTTTTGAAGGGCAGCCTGCACAAAGGCAACAAACAGCGGATGTGGATCAAGGGGACGCGACTTGAACTCCGGGTGGAACTGACAGCCGAGAAACCAGGGATGTTCGGGAATTTCAACTATCTCCACAAGTTCGCCATTGGGGCTTAGCCCGGAGAGTTTCAACCCTGCCTTTTCAAGCGTCTCCCTGTAGGAGTTGTTAAACTCATAACGGTGCCTGTGGCGTTCAGATATATCCTCAATGCCATAGGCCTGAATGGCCTTTGTATCCGGCTGAAGCGTGCAAGGGTATGCACCAAGCCTCATGGTCCCGCCCATGTCACTGTCAAGATCGCGGGTCTCCACCTGGCCAGTGCGGTAATCATACCACTCCTTCATAAGGAAAATTACAGGATCCGGCGTTGAATCGGCAAATTCCGTGCTGTCAGCCATGGGAAGACCTGCCACGTTTCTGGCAAACTCTATAACGGCAAGCTGCATGCCGAGACAGATACCGAAGAACGGGACATTGTGTTTCCGGGCATAGGCTATTGCCTCAAGTTTGCCTGGCACACCCCTTGATCCGAATCCTCCTGGCACCAGTATCCCATCAACTCCGGAAAGCCTCTGCGCCAGGTCCTCACCACGCACATCCTCGGAATTGATAAAATCAATATCCACTTCCGCGCGGTTTGCAACCCCACCGTGGAACAGGGCCTCGTTAAGACTCTTGTAGGATTCCCTGAGATTGACATACTTGCCAACCATGGCGATCCTGACCCTGTATTCAGGGTCCCTGATCCTGGCTATCAGGTCCTCCCACTCCTTGAGAACCGGAGCCCGGGTCCACATATTGAGGCTCTCGACCACACACTCGTCAAGCCCCTCGTCATGGAAGCGAAGCGGCACCTCATAGATACAGTCAACATCCCTTGCAGTGATGACCCTCTCCTCGGTGACATCACAGAACAGGGCTATCTTTGATTTGATGCCTGACGACAGGGACATTTCTGTTCTACAGATCAGGATATCAGGCTGAATACCTATTGCCCGAAGCTCCTTTACACTGTGTTGCGTGGGCTTTGTCTTAAGCTCCCCTGCAGCCTTGATGTATGGAACATAGGTACAGTGAATGTAAAGGGAGTTTTCCTTTCCAAGATTGCCTCTGAGCTGACGGATGGCCTCAATAAAAGGAAGCCCCTCAATGTCACCGATAGTCCCGCCGATTTCCACTATGGCAATATCCGCCTGCCCCTCAAGGCTCAGGACCGCCTGCTTGATCTCGTCAGTAACATGAGGGATGACCTGGACAGTGCCACCAAGATAATCTCCGCGGCGTTCCTTTGATATTACACTGTGATAGATACGCCCTGAGGTATAGTTATGTTCCTGCCCGAGCTTTGCGTGGGTGTATCTTTCATAGTGCCCGAGGTCGAGATCGGTTTCAGCGCCGTCGTCTGTTACAAACACCTCGCCGTGCTGAAAGGGATTCATGGTGCCTGGGTCCACATTGATATATGGATCCAGCTTCTGCATGGTTACAGTAAGCCCCCTTGCCTCGAGCAGAGCGCCAAGAGACGCTGCCGCAAGCCCCTTGCCAAGAGAGGAAAGCACGCCTCCGGTAACAAAGATATATTTAGTTCTCATGCCGGCCCCTTGCCTCATCAATCATAGAAAAACATCGGTTCAACCAGCTTTACACCCTGGCTCTCCAGCGCATCTACTGCCTTTTCAAGAGCCCCCTCAGAGACCTTGAAAACAAGGACGGCACGGCTTGAATCTCCTACAAATGCATAAGTATAGTCAACATTGATGTCTTCACCTGCCAGTATCTTCACCACCTTGTGAAAACTGCCTGGCTCATCGTTCACCTCTACGGCAAACACCTCCTGCTCTGCCACGGTAAAACCGCCTGATGAAAGGGCGGTCCGTGCCTTCTCAGGATTATTGACAACCAGCCTGAGTATGCCAAACTCCGCTGACTCTGCCATGGCAAGGGCCCGTATGTTGATACCTGCGTCCTTAAGTGTTTCAGTAACCTCAAGGAGCCTGCCCTTTCTGTTTTCAAGGAATATGGAAAGCTGCTTAACTACGTACCTGTTTGCCATGATTACATCCCCTCTGCTTCACGCCTGTCAATAATTCTCTTGGCCTTGCCCATGCTTCGTTCAAGTGTTTTGGGCTCCACCAGCTTGACCTTTACGTTGATATAAAGCTCATTGAGCATCTCGTTATGAAGCTTTGCCTTGAGATCCTCAAGCTTTCCGATACCGTCGGCAAAGGTCTTCTCATCAACCTCGATCCACACCTCGAGTTTGTCCAGCACGCCCTTCTTGTCAAGGACAATCACGTAGTTGGGCGTGGTGCCCTCAATCTTTGTAAGCACATGCTCAACCTGTGACGGAAAGACGTTTACCCCGTTAACAATCAGCATGTCATCACTGCGACCCTTTACAGACTCCATTGAAACAAGGGTCCTGCCGCACTGACATGGCTCCACATTCAGCCTCGTGATGTCCTTGGTTCTGTAGCGGATTATGGGAAGCGCCTGTTTGGTGATTGTGGTAAAGACCAGCTCTCCCTCCTCACCATAGGGGAGTACCTCAAGGGTGTCAGGATCAATTATCTCCGGTATGAAGTGATCTTCCATGACATGGAGCCTGCCATGAGGACAGCCTGCAGCCACCCCCGGGCCTATTATCTCTGACAGACCGTATGCCTCGATATACATAATGCCCCATATCTCCTCCAGTGCCTTCCTGAGCCCTTCAGAGGCAGGTTCCGCACCGAAAAAGCCAACGCGCAACTTGAAATCCTTCTCAAAATCATATCCCTCCTCCTGCGCCACCTCTGACATATGAAGCACAAATGAAGGCGTGCCAGCGATTACAGTTGCGCCAAAATCCTTCATGAGAAGAAGCTGACGTTTTGTAAAACCTCCGCTTGAAGGAACAACCGCGGCTCCTACGGTCTCAGCGCCGTAATGGAAACCCAGGCCGCCTGTAAAAAGGCCATAGCCGTAAACATTGTGAACAATATCGCCAGGCCCCACGTTTGCCATGCCGAAGGTGCGGGCCATGCACTCCTTCCACACCTCCATGTCATTGGCAGTGTAGCCCACAACAGTCGGCTTTCCAGTAGTTCCTGAAGAAGAGTGTATTCTCACCACCTGATCCATGGGCGTGGTAAAAAGCCCGAACGGGTAATGATCCCTCAAATCCTGCTTTGTGGTAAAGGGGAGCCGCGCAAGATCTTCAACACTCCTGATATCCTGTGGCTTTACCCCTGCTGCATCAAATTTTTCCCTGTAAAACGGTACCAGGTGATAGACCCTGGTAGCCGTATCCCTCAGTCTCTTTACCTGCAAGGCCTCCATTTCCTCGCGGGGTGCACCTTCAATTCTGTTCCACATTTATCTTTCTCCCTGATAGATAATATCATATGATTTGAGCGATTGTCCGGATTTGCTGCATATCCGCAAAAGAGGAATTTCCATAACGGAAAGACGCTTTTCACACAACAATTTTTTGACACGTATCTGCTCACGGGGTGTTGCAGATGCAAGGCGGAGGGGGCGAAGGCGTACTTCCTGTACTTCGAGTCCCCGACAACGCGGCAGATACGGTGCCCTGTGAGCAGATACCGCCTTTTTTGAATGCCGGACAAGTTAAAAGAGAATAGCTCTCACCTCCATGCCATGTCAAGGCAGGCACAAAAGCGGACAACTATTTTTCTATTCCAACCCTTGCCTTGATCCCTCTGTTATAATAGTGCTTCACCATCCTGCACTCAGTAACAAGGTCTGCTCGTTCCATCAGCCTCTCTGAAGCGCGGCGCCCGGTAAGCACAACCTCAACCGCATCAGGACACCTGTCCAGAAATTGAATCACGGTTTCCTCGTCAATGAGGCCCATGCTTACCGCCACATTGATTTCGTCCAGTACCACCATATCATACATTCCGTCATCAAGGAGTCTGGCAGTGGTTTCAAGCCCCTCCCCGGCCCTTTTAATATCTTCCTGATCAGGCCTGCCCCTGACAAATCTGCCACTACCAAACTGCATGACCTTAACCCTGTCACCAAGCAGCTTTAACGCCTTGTGCTCGCTGAACTCCCCCTTTTTCAAAAACTGAACAAACAGCACACGCATACCTGCGCCAGCAGCCCTGAGGGTAAGTCCAAGCGCTGCAGTAGTCTTGCCCTTGCCGTCCCCTGTATAGATATGGACCTGGGCTTCATTATCGTTCATTGTACCTGTTCAGCACCCCTCTGTTCTTCATCTTTTCTGCGCCTTTTTTCAGCCTTTTCAAGCAGGGCGTGAGCCTCTGAATTTGGTCCGAGCATTATTGCTATCCATTGCATGCGGGGATTGGCACTGGCTGCAATCTTAACGGACATGGTAAGCGGTACGGAAAGCAGCATGCCTGCAGGGCCAAGGACCCAGCCCCAGAATGCCATTGACAGGAAAACCACCAGGGCAGAAAGCCCTACACCATCTCCCATGAATCTCGGCTCAATAAAATTTGATATTGTGATATTGATTACAAAGTAGCCTATGGCACATACACCCATCTCCGCAGGCCCGAGCTGCACCAGGGCAAGAAGCAGTGCAGGAACAGATGCTATGATTGATCCGATGGTAGGGATGTAGTTCAGCAGAAATGCCACCACACCCCATAGAAGAGGATAATCCACGCCGAGAATAATCAGCCAGACTGCCACAAGGATGCCGGTAGCAGCGCTTGTCAGTGTCTTTATGCCGAGAAACCGGTTTACGCCGCTCAGGATGGTGGCATAATTATTCAGTGCGTCCTTCCTGCCCATGAAAACCGCCTGTAATTTGGCTGAAATGCCACCTGCCTCAAACAGTATGAAAATAAGGGTGATGAGCACAAAAAAGGTGTTTTTCAAAAGGCCTGCAAGCTGCTTCAGCATTGTGGCAGCAATTGGCATGATGTTTGACGGGTCAAAATCCTGCAGTGGATTTATCTTTTCCATACCATGGGCCTCAAGCCACTGCACCACATCAACATAAACACCCTTTAGACGAAACTGATAAAGGGGTACATTGCGGGTAAATGAGGTGAGCGAAGAACTTATGAGGCTTGCAAGCGCCATCTCAAGCAGTATGATCAATGCCACAAGCACCAGCACGCCTGCCCATACAGGTACGCCTTTTCTGCTGAGCCAGAGAATTACAGGGTAACATATTACGGCAAGAAACAGTGCGAGAAGAAAGGGGACCAGCAGTGCCTCAGCGGCCCTGATACCTGCAACCACCACCACAAAGGCAGCAACTGCAAGCATCACATTGCGCCTGGGGCGAAACGGTATCGCAGCATTATTAGTAGAAGCCATGGGTCACCTCATTATTCATCCGGGTCAAACTGCGGCATGGGTTTTTTCTTTTCAGCAGTTGCGGTATCAGGAGGGGCACCTGCTGAAATTCCTGATACGCCTTTTCCTCCGGGCCTTGGAGCCTTTTCCTTGTCTTTTCCTGAAAATCCCGCTTTAATAAGCTGAAACGGGGCAATCAACGGCCCTGCAAGCAACTTTTTCAGCATATCAGTTACCGTCTTTCCAGGAAGAAGGGTTACATCAGGGTCTGAAATACTGCCCTTGACACCAACTGGAATGGTTATAAATGCGCTGTGCTCACCGCCAAAGCCCTTTCCCACAAGGGGAATATTTGTCACTATTGCATCTACAGTCTTAAGCGGGGCAAGGACTACCACCGCATCAAGTGTACCTGAGGCAATATCAGCGTTCCCGGTGGCAAAGAGGTTCAGCCCGTTACCGTAAACCGCAGCCCGCTCTATCTTTAAAATATCATCCGCAATGACACTCCTGAACTCTGTTTTTGAATAGGCAAGTCCACTGCCTGTAATCTCCTCCCACCCCTTTTTCCCCAGTAAATCCACCATGTTGACCACACTTAATATACGCGAAAGCATGGTAAAGCGCCTGATTTTCCCATCATGTGCATCTATATCCACATGGCCGCTGTGGATACGGTCCCCGGTAATGTCAAAGGCTGCATCCACCCTGACAGGCCCCTGAATAATTCCAGAATCAATTCCCAGACATGACTCAATATTCTCAAAGCTGTTTTCAGCATCTTCGGGCGTTTTCAATACATAGGACTGCAACTTCTCCTCACCGGGCCGCTCAAGCATTGACCCTGTCAGATTCATATGGCACAGCAAGGCTGTTCTGATCTCTGTCTCAACAGTATGGTCAGGGGAAACCTCCATGGTCCCGGAAAGCCCTGAGAGTTCAACCTGCACAGGTTTTGATCCGCCTTCATTATCAGAACCCAGTTTTAGAGTATCCACAAACACATCAAAATCATACCTGATAATCCCATAAATTTTCAGATCAAGTCTTACCACATCACCCTGTTCAGTATCATCAACCCAGGCTTCATCTGTTAAAAATGCAGACTCTGAATTATCAGGCATATCTTCAGCGGCTTTGTCTGACATGGATTCTTTCTGTGCCTGCCCTGGATTATCTGACAATTTATCATCCAATAATTTGTCAGTAGAGTCTTCTGAAGTGGAAATCTGTCTTTCAGAATCATCGTGTTCCCGGCCCAGCACCTCATTCAAGGAGGCCAGATGAAGCAGGGGAGATGCGAGCTTGATATCATAGCGCATACCATCAGGAACAGCGTTGAGAGTACCCGCAGCCTCAAGCAAGTCATCACCTATCCTCAGAGAAAGGCGCTTTATTTCAGCCTGTGGCCCCTGTCCATCAAGCCGCAATGTTCTGATCCTTACAGGTTTATCCACACCATAGAACCAGTTAACCTTGTAAATCTCCAAACCACCTTTAAACCCGCTCTGCTCCGGACCTGTATCTCCAAGAGACATGGAAAAATCACCGGTGATCTCCCCTTCAAGTATTTTATTATGTTCAAGAATCCTGTCAGCAGTAGCCGCAGACAGGGTGCCCTTCCATGAAAAATCCACTCTTTTCCCTGATGCTGGTAGGTGGATACCCATGCTGATACTTTCGTCAGGTGCGGTTATGCTGATCTCCTCTATGGCAAAACCATCTTTGCCCTGCCTCCGATTCACATGGAGAGTGCTTTTATGACCAGAGCCACGGTCAAAGACCCATGTACCCTTGAAGTGGGCACTGTGTGCATCAAAATCAAGGCTTGAAGGCTTCAGATAACACGGGGTGGAAAGAAACAAATCTTCTGGAGACCAGCCGTTATCCACCACCCACTGGTTAACAGCATGGCCGAACACCCCTGAAAAATTCAGCCGCCCGCTCCAGTCTCTGAGGAACTGGTGTCGCAGCCTGCCACTCAGTGCCATGGCATCACCGGCCACATCCACCTTTATCTTTCTAAGCTTGAATTCCCGGTCAGTAAGTATTGCCTTTCCGGAAGAAGCCTTTACTCCTGACGGAAGAAGTGGTGAATCAACGTTCATTGACACAGGTGATGCATTCAAACTGTAATGCCACTTTTCAGGCACAAATGCCGGGCCATGAAGTGTGCCTGCATGTACAGACAGTGTACCATCCAGACTGGTCACAACAGGGGATATATCTTCATTCAATACAGGGAAGGAGTTCAGGTACTGAAAAAACTCTCTGGCATGAATACTTCCTCTGAACTCGGTAATATCAAGGCGCGTCTCTCCCTTCCAGTCAATCATGCCGCTGCAGGCTGCCACCCTGCTTCTGCCTGCCTTACCCCTGACTCCATTCCAAGTCACGCTGTGCGGCCCTATATCAGCGCTCCCTGCTTCAATGGTTACCGGCCAGCCGAGCCTGTCATAAAAGGCGCTCCCCTGAGCATCATGCACCTTTACATACACATCAAAGTCACGCAGGTCAGGGGTTATATGCAGGCTGCCGCCTGCCCTGCCCTTTACTCTGTGGAATTTTCTGATCTCCTCTGCCACTTGTCTGTCATCTATGAGATGCTCAAGCACAGGCTTAAGTTCAGAAAGATCAGCCTCCAGGTCAAGGGAAAGATCAAACTGGAACAGATGGTCGGAAAGACCAAGTACCAGGCTGCCATTCCAGCCCCTTGACTTTCCCATGCGCGCCTTGAGATCATGTCCATAAAGCACGCCGCCTTCTATCTTGATCGGCCCGGAGGCTTCATCAAGCAACAGATCAGGGTCAGGAAGGTAAATCGGGGCATGGTCCACATCTGCCGTAATCACCATGTGATCAATAAATTCAAAATCTCCGGTTGTTCCTTTGAATCTGTAGGTAAGCGATGAGGCCTTGCCGCCTCTTACTATATTGCATACCTGGCGGGCTTCAGCACTCTTTCCAAACAGATTGAGCACAACCTTTCTTATGCCTGAGACATCAACGTCACGGGCCTTGAGATCAATATCCCACACGGCATCCCTGGTCTTGTCCTGAGAGAATTCCATATTGACCCTGCCTGTAAGATTAATACAGGGATACTCAAGGTCCATCTGGTTTATTACGGTTTTTACCCCTTGAGGAGTGACCTTGACATCCATGGCAAGCACGCCGCACGAGATGTTAATATTCTTTTTACGGCCTGAAAGTTTTATGCACGGGGTATCCGCCTCCACAGTACCGCTATAGAAACCTGGATGGTCACTGACCACTGATATGAACAAATTAATATCGCTGGCATCCGGTACCTGGTTATCACTGATGTAATATTTAAAAAGTCTGTTCAGATTCAGGTGCTGAAGCCTTACCCAGGCATTGAATGATTGTATATCTTCACCAACCCTGGCTTCAAGATGCAGGCTACTGGCATAGGGCGTATCGCTGGAACAGACCATGTGACCGCTGTTCTCCCGCCGATCGATGCTGAGTTTAATATTAAAGTTGGTAAAAACAGTGGACCTGTTTCCGAAAAGCAGGCCCGGGATATAAATGCCAGGAGAAACCTCCACCTTTCCATCCCTTACCTCAAATATATCAGGAAGCTGGTTGAATCTGAGCCTTCCGCCTGTTTTATGGTACTTCAGGAGCTTTATCAAAGGATTTTTCAGGATAACCCGCTGCACAATGGGCTCGCCGGTAACCGGGCTCAGCCAGTCAGGATACACCTCTATCATAGCAGCATTAAGGGTTAACTCCGGGGTGCTGATGGCAGTATCCCTTACACATAGATGGGGCAAAGGAAGCCAGCCCAGGGATATCCTGCCGATTTTCCACCCTGCAGGAAACCTGGAGGAAAGCATTTCTTTTATCCTGGATTGAACTTCGGGGCTTTCAAGCATTGGGGGAATGGCAACTGCAGCAGCGAGGCATACCACCACTGTTAAAACGGCTGAAAGCAGGGCTATACGGTGTCTGTATCTCATCTGTAACTTTTACCGCTGCAATACACGTGGCTTCTGATTGTACTGTTCATGATATGGAATGCTGTGCTGAACCGGCGTTGCAACAAGAAAGTTCCATCAGAGAAGTGCTCAGCAGACGCAGCTCTGTTAAATGAGAAAAGCATTCCCTGAACGCCAGATAGTGCAGGTTACGCACGGCTGGTTCAATAAAGGGTATAAAAAAGGGCTTCTGTCTCTCTCTGCTCAGAAAGGAAAATGCCCCGAGAACCTGGAGGGTCCTGAGAAGTGCCGTAACATGAAAATCCTCTGCCATTTGCTCTCTGGTGATTTCCCATCCGCATTTATCAAAATAAAACCCCACAAGCTCCTGGCGTATATCTTCAGGCAGATCCATGTACGGATCAAAAACAAGAGAGGCAAGATCATAACCCCATGGTCCAGGACGCGCTCCCTGAAAGTCAATGATTCTGAGCCTGCCTTGCTGGATCATGATATTTCTGGACTGAAAATCACGATGCATCAGGCAGAATGTCTTACGCTGCTCATCCACCATGGAGCAGAGCTGTTTCAGTTCGCTGACCATGGATTCCTCAGGAACAATTCCACAGTGTTTTACCAGAAAGGAATCCAGAAAGTAAGTGGCCTCGCGCTCCCATGCAAAACCACTGTTGTATTCAGGGGTATCGAAACACCAGCGGGTATCAAAATGTCTGGTACCAACCCACTGGAAATCGCATAGAAGTGTTATGGCATCTTTGTAAAGCGCTGTAATCTTTTGAATGAGGTCATCATGCCTGAGCGGAAGAACGGCATGGTACATCAGCGTATCCCCAAGGTCCTCCACAATGAGAATGCCGGAATGACCATCAAAATCATAGATGTCAGGCACTGGCAGGCCAGCCTTAAAGAGGTGCGTGCCTATATGGAAAAAGGAGTGGGCCTCGCGTATACCGGCTTCGGTATCCGGAGGAAGAATACGAACGGCTGATTTGCCGTGAAACGCAATACGCTCAAACCGGCGATCTGAGCCGTCTGCGCAGATAGTAGTACCTGGAAACTGGACCATTGCAAGTGAATAGTGAACTGTGAATAGAGAAAAATCAGTGAATTGATAGACTTTCATGCAGTGCATCACGCCCTGTCATGACAAACACAAGTGAAGGAACGATTTATTTCAACGGCAACCGCCATTCCCGTGACCGGCTCAACGAACCATGAAAATACGCTTCTGCAGTTTATTAAATAGTGTGCTCAAGGAAGTGGGGAAGCAGGAGCTTCCAATTTATAGTTCCCAAACCGGAGTTTGGGAACCAGCAAAAAAGGGGCATAGCACAACTATTTACTTTTCACTATTCACTTAGGGGCTGTCCAAAAATAAGTTGGATGGTGGCGCGCTCAGATTTAGGTCAGGCTGAGTTGAACTGACCCGGCAAAACCGCAGGCGTAGCCGGGCTACGCCTCAGGATTTTGTGATTGAAGTTCAGCTCAGGATGGCCTGAAGATGAGATGCGAAATCGGTAAGTTATTTTTGGACA
>WFRQ01000517.1 GCA_015486425.1 Deltaproteobacteria bacterium
CTTGAGGCATCCGATGAGAAACAGCTAATGGAGTGGTCAAGACGGATTCTCAGTGCCAACTCCATCGGCGAGATATTTGATAATTAACTGCCTGGCTGAATGGTGGGCTTACCGCATTTCCTTTGTTGCTGATACCCGAATTCCAGTTTCCAACCCTGAAAACTGTTACCGGAATCGCTCTTTCTTTCCATAGCCTTGTATCTGCAGCGCCCTGTAAGCAGATACAAGAGAATTTGTACCGCATCATTGAGAAGTTACGATGTTCCCCAGGAAGCTGGAGCTTCCATCCATGCCGTTCCCAAACCGGAGTTTGGGAACGAGCGAAGCCACTCCTTAATTTGAATACGATGTCCTCCAGGTTATTTTTGGACAGCCCCTAAGTGCATTGACCTGTGGAAAACCATCACAGATAAGGCATGCCTTGTTGTTGACAAAATTAAAATACAAATTTAGTTTAGGCACATGTATGTTAACCGTCATATTTTCCATGCGTTTCAAAAAGCCCTATCCTGCTTTCCAGCCATACTCCTGACCGGTCCGAGGCAGTCGGGCAAGACGACTTTTCTCCTTAAAGAGGGGGTTACAGGAAGTTCCTATGTAACTTTTGATGATCCGCTGCAACGCGAATTTGCAATAACCGATCCGCAAGGTTTTCTCCAACAGTTCGACCCTGACCTGCCTGTTGTACTGGACGAAATCCAATATGTTCCAGATCTCCTTCCTTATCTTAAGATGCGTATAGATACCGACAGGTCCAGGGTCGGGAAATGGATATTAACAGGGTCTCAGCAGTTCCACCTGATGAGAAACATATCAGAATCACTGGCAGGAAGAATTGCTCTGCTGGACCTGCTGCCGTTTGATTTCAGGGAAATCCTCTCTTTTTCCAACACAACCCTTGAAGATAATTTATGGAACAGTACTTATCCTGAACCGGCCATAGAACCAGAAAAACGTGACCTGTGGTTAAGGTCATATATCCAGACCTACATTGAGCGGGATGTGAGGCAACTGCTTGCAGTAAAGGACCTTAGCCTCTTTACTATTTTTTTTTCCGTTTCCGCATCAAGACATGGGCAGGAGTTCAGAAAATCTATCTTGTCCAGAGAGATAGGCATTTCGCAGCCCACAATAAAAAAATGGGCAGGCATCCTTGAAGCGTCATACCTGCTGTATCTGCTTCCACCCTATTACAGGAATTTCGGTAAAAGGGTCATAAAATCCCCTAAATTGTATTTTCTTGACACTGCCCTGGTCGCCTATCTTACTAAACAGCCTGATAAAAAGGCTGCAATTGCCGGGGCAATGGGTGGAGCACTGTTTGAAGGTTGGATAATAAGCGAAACGGTAAAGGCATTTTACAATGCAGGGATGCGCCCGGAAATATATTTTTGGAGATCGCATGATGGTCTTGAAGTTGACCTGATTATTGTTCATAAAGGCAAGCTCTATCCAGTGGAGATCAAGCTCACAGCCACTCCACGGGCACAGCACCTTAAGCCCCTGCAAAAATTTTCAAAAATGGCAGGAGCAGAAAAATGCGACAGAGGGATATTGGTCTGCAGGATAGACCATAAAGTGGTAATGCCAGGAGGCAGCATAGCCCTCCCATGGCATGAATATCCTTTATGGCTTTATCAACAAATCAAAGCATAACATCGTCCCGGCAAAGTATAAAAAATCAAGGGTGTATCTTGTGTGGAAAGTTTTAAAGGAAGCGCGGATTTTGCCGATTATTTGGGAGTACAGGTTAATCTTGCCGAAGGTTGTGAGCAGACTGTCACTTTTGATCAGAAGTGCGTTCAACATCAGGAGCAGTATTGCTGGATTAATGAAACAGCAAAAACGGCATAACGAAATACATAGACGCAAAAAGAGCCGTGGCTGCCATAAGGCAGCCGCGGCTCTTTTGTGTGACATTGATATATCCCGACAGATAACAGGGACTATATATCGTAGTACAGGAAGAACTCGTATGGATGCGGACGAAGGTTGATTGCATTGACCTCATTCTCGGTCTTGTACTCAATCCACATATCAATAACATCCTGAGTAAAGACATCACCCTTGAGCAGGAAGTCATGATCTGCCTTGAGGGCCTCAAGGGCCTCAGCAAGGGAGCCGGGAGCTGAAGGAATGTTGGCCAGCTCTTCAGGAGGCAGGTCATAGATGTTCTTATCCATGGGCTCGCCGGGATCGATCTTGTTATCAATACCGTCAAGAACTGCCATGAGGATGGCTGA
>WFRQ01000518.1 GCA_015486425.1 Deltaproteobacteria bacterium
GGTGCCTCGGCAATCATGGCCTCTGTGGTGAGAAGCAGGCCGGATACGCTGGCTGCATTCTGCAGAGCGCTTCTGGTGACCTTTGTAGGATCAATAATACCTGCGTCAAGGAGGTCTTCATAAACACCCTTGGCAGCATTGAATCCTTCACTTTCGCTCTTGGTCTTCACCTGCTCAACAATGATAGAGCCCTCGTGACCGGCATTTGCTGCAATCTGGCGCAGAGGCTCTTCAAGTGACCTGCGTATAATATTAATACCGTGCTGCTCGTCCTCATCATCAGTGGTAATGTTGTCAAGGACATCAAGGCAGCGGATAAGAGCTGTGCCACCGCCAGGCACAATACCTTCCTCAACGGCAGCCCTTGTTGCGTTCAGAGCATCCTCTACCCTTGCCTTCTTCTCCTTCATCTCGGTCTCGGTTGCAGCACCGACATTGATTACTGCCACACCACCGATGAGCTTTGCAAGGCGCTCCTGGAGTTTTTCACGGTCATAATCAGAGCTGGTCTCATCGATCTGGGCACGGATCTGCTTTACCCTGCCCTCAATCTTCTCGCGCTCACCAGCACCGTCAACTATTGTGGTGTTATCCTTGTCAACAACAATGCGCTTGGCTGTTCCAAGGTCGTTTACTGTTACATTCTCCAGCTTGAGGCCAAGGTCCTCGGCTATCATGGTGCCGCCTGTGAGAATTGCGATATCCTCCATCATGGCCTTGCGCCTGTCACCAAAGCCAGGAGCCTTTACAGCACATACTGACAGTGTGCCGCGAAGCTTGTTCACAACCAGTGTTGCCAGGGCCTCGCCATCAACGTCCTCGGCAATAATCATGAGAGGCTTGCCCATCTTGGCTACCTGCTCAAGGATGGGGAGAAGGTCCTTCATGTTGCTGATCTTCTTCTCGTTGATAAGAATGTACGGGTCTTCAAGAGAAGCGATCATCTTTTCAGGGTCAGTTACAAAGTAAGGAGAGAGATAACCGCGGTCAAACTGCATACCCTCAACAACGTCAAGGGAGGTCTCCATGGACTTCGCCTCTTCCACGGTGATTACGCCTTCCTTGCCAACCTTGTCCATTGCCTCGGCAATGATGTTTCCAATGGTGGCATCATTGTTTGCGGAAATAGTTCCAACCTGTGCAATTTCCTTCTGGTCCTTGGTAGGCTTGCTGATGGAACGAAGCTTGTCAACTACTGACTCCACGGCCTTGTCAATACCCCTCTTGAGAGCCATGGGATTGATGCCTGCTGCAACAAGCTTTGAGCCCTCGGTGTAGATGGCCTGTGCCAGAATGGTTGCAGTGGTGGTGCCGTCACCTGCGGTATCGCTTGTCTTTGAAGCAACTTCCTTCACCATCTGGGCGCCCATGTTGGCAAATTTGTCCTCAAGCTCGATCTCCTTGGCAACAGTAACACCGTCCTTGGTTATTACAGGAGAACCAAAAGATTTCTCGATAATAACATTACGTCCCTTGGGACCAAGAGTGACCTTAACCGCATTGGCCAGGGCATTTACGCCATTGAGAATTGACTCTCTGGCCTTTACATCATATTTGATTTCTTTTGCTGACATTTTTGTATTTACCTCCGTGATTCACTGAATCGCTTGAATTTGCCGTGAGATATACAGGGTCACACGGCAGATTTTCATGTCCCGGTATGTTAAGTGCTGTTTAATAAGGGGAACATGAAATTTCTGTTTTTTTCTGCTGACGTAACCTTATCAGCCCTCAATAATGCCCAGTACGTCATCTTCCCTCATAATGAGGTACTCCTGACCACCAATCTTTACGTCAGTTCCCGCATACTTTCCAAAGAGAATCCTGTCACCCTCTTTCACGTCAAGGGGCTTTACCTCTCCACTCTCTGTAATCTTGCCATTTCCTACTGCCACGACTTTGCCTTCAACAGGCTTTTCCTTTGCTGAATCCGGGATGATGATCCCGCCAGGGGTCGTGTTTTCCTCTTCAAGACGCTCTACAAGAATACGATCGTGTAGTGGACGAATCTTCATGGTTGCTACTCCTTTTATCTGATTTAAAGTATTTTTTCTGGAATTTTCCTGCTGGCGCCGAGGATGTAATTATTAGCACCAGTCATTGACGAGTGCTAATATAAGCATGAAAATGCGGTGCGCAAGAGTTTTGATGAAATTTTTTTTATTTTTTTACAACGAGTTGATTTTTATTGGAATTTTTATGATTGAGCTGCGCGATGAAAGCGAATCTGAAAGCAGTGCCAGGAGATTTCTTTATGGTCTGGCGCAAAACAGCATGCACATGCGTTGCACTGTGCAACAGCAATGACTGATAAAATTGATAATTTGAGCGATTGTTCGGATGTGTTGCATATCCTCGAAAATAGGACGCAGATAAACGCAGACTTCGTACGCAGATAAAAGACAAAGAAAATCTGTGTGTTTCTGTGTTCATCTGTGTCCCAAAACAATTTCCATCTTTTGAAACTCCCAATTCAGGTAAAAAGCGGTAACAGTGTATATTCAGGAATCCATATGGCGGGACAGATCAGGGTTACGCTGCATGTAAATTGTAAAAACCGTCCCCTTGCCCGGCGCGGATTCCACCTCTATGGTGCCCTTGTGACGGTCTATTATACTTTTCACTATTGAAAGCCCCAGGCCGGTCCCTTCCCTTCCATGGTGGGCCTGATAGAAAGGTTCAAAGAGGTGCGACAGATGTTTTTCACTGATGCCTATTCCTGTATCCCTGATCTCGATCACAACCTTGTCCTCTTCCGCATTTCTCGCAGATACACTGACACTGCCGCCTTCAGGCGTGTACCTGTAGGCATTGCTGAGGATATTGATGAACACATCATGCATTTTGGCCTTATCAGCAGTGAGCACCATTGAATCCGGCACAGACACTTCCACATTAATGCCTGACTGCAGGGCCTGAAGTTCATTTATACAACCTTTTACAAGCTGCTTGAGCCGAACCTGCTCTGCTTCAAGAGGTATGGCCCCGATGTCAAGGCGAACCATCTTCAGCATCTCTTCCACCATGAAGTGCATGTTGTTGACATTCCTGTTCACAGTCTCCATTATCTCCATACCTTCTTTTCCAAGTGCATCCGAATTAAAGGTACAGAGATAGTTAACATTTGCCTTTATGGCTGTAAGGGGTGTGCGAAGCTCATGAGATGCTGAACGCAGAAACGCCGCCTTGGCGTGATACATCTGCTTCATTTCTGAATAGGCTGACTCAAGCTCATCACGGGCGCCGGTAAGCTGGGATACAGACTTTCTAAGCTCTGCTGTCCTCTTCTCCACAGTCTCCTCAAGAGATTGATTTACCTTTTCCAGCTCTGAATATGCCCTCTCAATGGCCTTCTTGCTCTGACTGACCTGCTCTATCATATTGTTAAATGCTTCGGCCAGCTCTCCCAGCTCATCCCTGGTGCCTATCTCTACCCTTGGCGGCAGGATGCCTGCTGTGACACACTCAGTTGCCTGACGAAGTTTCTTCAGGGGAAGGGATATCCAGTGTACCAGCACCAGGGTCAGTATCATTGA
>WFRQ01000519.1 GCA_015486425.1 Deltaproteobacteria bacterium
GCTCAGATTTGGGTCAGGCTGAGTTGAACTGATTGAGCAAAACCGCAGGCGTAGCCGGGCTACGTTGAGGATTTTGTGATTGAAGTTCAGCTCAGGATGGCCTGAAGATGAGATGCGAAATCGGCAAGTTATTTTTGGACAGCCCCTTAGTTGAGCCAGCTATTATTTGCCGCACACCTCGGCCAGCATATGAGCCAGTTTTTTCCCTGAGAGCAACATTCCGCCGAAGATTGGCCCCATTCTGTACCCGCCGTACACTGCTGCAGTTGACATACCGCAGACATAAAGCCCGGGATATACCTCCGTGGTGTTAGTTACCACGGCGTCTTCCGCAGGCTCTGCAAACATGGAACGTTCACCAATGGGCTTGCCCCCTGGAGTGTTCAGGGCCACATCATTCTTGCTGGAAAATGTCCTCACTATATCGTGTTCATGGCCTGTTGCATCCACCACTGCCCTGGCCTCCATTGTTATCGGGTCAACAGGGAAATGGTTCATCATGGCAAAGGTATTGTTTATCACTACGCCCCGCACCTTTCCTTCTCTTACAAGCAGGTCCTCAACCACTACCAGATTGAATATTTTGGCGCCCTTTCTAACGGCTCCGAATATAAGGCCTGATGCAAGGCCTATTGCATCAACAGCATGGAGATTGTCCTCAAAGGGCTTTGAAGGAATATCAAAGTCATCCAGCACGCCCTTGGCTTCATCCTGGGTAATTACATACTTGTAACCCATGCCGCCACCCCATATTCCGCCTCCGGGAGAGAGCTTTTTTTCAAGTATGGTCACATTGACACCAAGCTCTGCAAGATACCCTCCTGCCACAAGACCTGATGGGCCTGCGCCAACGATCACAACATCACTTTTCAGTGACTGCATCAGATCCGCAACGTGATTTTCAATAATCCCCCGGGTTATATCTATCTCTTTCATTTTTTCTCCTTGGTCAAAATTTTCATATTGCCCCTGGTGCAAAGGCACGCAATCTCCCGCCATGAAAAAAGTCAGAACGGGGCTGATTATTTTCCGCAGGAACCAGTCAGTTTATCCGAAAACAGCTCGAAGCTCGAAGCTGAAAGCTGAAAGCTCAAAGCTGAAAGCTCAAGGCTCAAAGTAAAAGATTTGCTGGTTCCCAAACTCCAGTTTGGTAACCATGAACCGTAAGCTCCAGCTTCCCTGCATCCCTGAAAGTACAGTTTTGCAAGCAGCAACAGCATATTTTCACAATTCGTAGTGCCCGCACCGGGAATGGCGGTTTATCCGAAAATGCACTGAACCTGAATTGAGCGCGTCAAAATGTGGAAAATTATTTTTTCAATTTTCGCGGATATGGAGCAAATCCGAACAATCGCTCAATCCAGGTTGAATCTTACCTGGTACTTTTCATGACTACTTTACCAGTGCTTCCCGGCGCGCAACTTGTATCATAAAAGTGACCGGGATGGAAGAAGGCTGGCAAGAGAATTTCTGTCCAGTTCTTCCCGGATGCCGAAACGTGTCAGAACGAAATCGTACTTTACAGGGTCCTCAGGATTAATTGATCTGAAATGGTCAGTTATCTCCATGGCAGCCCTGAGACTGGCCTGCTTTCTACTGGTAAAATTCATCTCCCTGGCTATGTGATGCATATGGGTATCAAGGGGGATTATAATGGCATACGCAGGGATGGCATCCCAGCCGCCAGGATCAACATCATCATTCCTCACCATCCAGCGCAAATACAGAAACAGGCGTTTGCACGCGCTTCCCTTTTCAGGAGAAGGCAGGAGAAAATTGCTTTGAACGCCGCCTGCCTCACAGAGCCTGCGCACAAACATGGAGAGGGCAGGTACTGTTTCCCTGTTGTTTTTGTAAAACAGTTCTGAAAAGAAGTTTCCCAGTGAACCGTGATCCTGAATTATCTTACGCACCCCTTCCAACAGGCCTGCAATGTCCTCCCCGGTGGTAAATCTGTGTTTGAAACCATGCAGGCTGTGCAGGAAATCCTGTCTGCTGGCAGAGGAAATAAAGTCAGCAGGAGAAGGGCCCAGTTTATCCAGCACACGACGGACACTTTTCAGAATCTGGTTCACACGTCCGTAGGCAAGCGAGGAAGCAATGATGCCAACTATCTCACGATGTCTATGATCAGGATATTCATATAGAAATTCAAGTGGATCAGGATGAACAAATTCGCGTCTGTTGTACTGGTGATAAAGCTGCTCCAGAGCGGCCCTGAGGGGAATCATGTTTTCATGATCAGGCTCTGCCGCAGCATGACCCTGGCCCTGCGCATCCCTGGGCCTCGCCTGGCCTTGACCCGCAACAGCCGGTATCACCGGGGCCGGGTAGTTCATGGCCGGGCTGTCCGGTCATGGAAGATGTGGCTGATATGAGTTTTGTCATATGCACAGAGCCGCATTTCGGACAGGTTATTTCACTGTTCATGGATGAAAATACCAGCACCTCATTTACGCTTCCACAGTCATCGCACCTGTATTCGTAGATTGGCATTAGAATCTCCTTATCTCCTTAGTCATCGGGCTTCTCACACAGCCTGGCCATAGTGGAAAGCCCTCTTTGGCGGATATACGGCAAAACCGGCAATTGCGCACAGCCGTAAGCTCCAGCTTCCACACAGAGACAGGTGACCCGCCCTGCAGGTATCAATAAGGAAAGAAGCAGGAGCTTCAGACCAATGGGTACCCAAACTGGAGTTTGGGCACCAGCAAAATTGCGCAATGCAGGTTTAACCTTTCCATCTGTCAATATAAAAACGGAGGAAGCAGATCATGTCTGTTCCCTCCGCAAATAGCACTCATCATGCCTTCAGCCCTGCATCCTCAGGCTTAATCTCCGCACGTACCTCCGCAGGAGTGGCCTGGACCGTGGCCATGTCCGCCGCCTTCGCCATGGCCCTGGCATGTTGCGCCTGTAACGCCCTGGACCTTTCCCGCCAGGAAATCTTCCACCAGGCCTGCAGGATCAACAGCCGGAAGCCCTGCTATTACCTGTATGCCTGCGCCCTGAAGGATATTTACCGCGCCGCCGCCAATGCCGCCGCACAACAGGTGAGTAACACCTTTTTCATGAAGCCAGCGGGGGAGTACCCCTGGTTCATGTGGAGGGGGCGTCTCAATGGTTGATGCCCCGGCCTTGCCGTTCTCAATGTTTACAAATGCAAACTGCGGTGCATGGCCAAAGTGTGAACATAAGAGGCCGTTTTCAATTGGTATTGCTATTTTCATGATTTGTTATCCTCCTTTGCCGCCTCTTCTTCCTTACGTTTTGCAGCAAACATCTGGGTAGAGTTGATTACATTCTGACATATTTTTTCAAATGCCTCTGCTGTAAGGCTGTTGGGATACATGGCCATAACGGGCTTGCCGGCATCTCCTGTGGTAACGATCCTTGGGTCAACAGGAATACGGCCCAGGAATGGGATCCCTGTCTCTTCAGCAAGTTTCTGGCCGCCGCCCCTTTTGAAGACATCAATGGCCTTGCCGCAGTGCGGGCAGATCATGCCGCTCATGTTTTCAACTATGCCGATTACAGGCATGCCTACCTGCTTGCAGAAACTAAGAGATTTCTTTACATCAAGCAGGGAAACTTCCTGAGGAGTTGTAACCACCACGGCAAAGGCATCGGGTATGGTCTGAGCCACAGTCATCTGTTCATCACCGGTGCCAGGAGGTGCATCAATAATAAGGTAATCCAGATCCCCCCATTCAATATCATATATGAACTGCCTGATGGCGGACATCTTCAGAGGCCCTCTCCACATGACTGCGGAATCCTTGTCGGGCAGCAGAGGTTCTACTGACATGAATTTAAGGTTGGGTGAATAATAAACAGGCCCTACAGTGCCGTCAGGCCGCTTTTGAAGTTCTCCTCGTTCAACTCCAAGCATCTTGGGCACATTGGGGCCGTGCAGGTCAACATCAAGCAGGCCAACATAAAAATTCTGCAGTGAAAGCCCTATGGCAAGGTTGATTGAAACAGTGCTCTTGCCCACACCTCCCTTGCCGCTCATGACCATTATCTTGTATTCAATCTTGCCAAGCTGTCTCTTTATCTTTTCGTCCTGTTGTGCCAGGACCGGGTTGTTTGCTGCTGGATTTTCCTTTTCAACTGCCAAAATTCTGTTCCTCCGAAATTATATTAATAGTAAATCGTATTCCTGGTTTGTTGGTATCTGCTCACAGGGTACCGCAGCGTTTTCAGACGCTTGAAGTACAGGAAAAGAAAAGTACGCCTGCGCGTCCTACGCCCTGCATCTGCAGCACGCTGTGAGCAGATACATTGGGACAAAGCGGGGAATGCTCCCTGCCGAATGCATTATTCGCCAAGTCGGCTGCTCACCCTGCCCCATATCTCTTTCAGTGCATGTACCGCCGGGCCTTCAGGGCCTGCCACCACAGGTTTGCCCTGAACCAGGGTTTCAACCACCTGTTCGTCAAACGGAATCATGCCTATGACATCCATGCCCCTGTCACTGCATGCCTGCCTGATTTTTTCAGCCATGTCACTGTTCAGGTCCCATTTGTTTATGCACACACAGGCCGGAACCTTGAAGTGCACAGCGAGGTCAGCTACCCGTTCAAGGTCGTGCAGCCCTGATTCAGTTGGTTCAGTGACCACAAGGACCATGTCAGCACCTGACATGGATGCTATGACAGGACAGCCTATGCCAGGAGGACCATCTACTACAATCCACTTTTTGTCAAGCTGTTCAGCAAGATTTCTTGCCTCGCGCTTTACAAGTGAGACCAGTTTGCCTGAATTTTCTTCTCCAATGTCAAGACATGCATGGATCATGGGGCCGTATGGGGTGTCGGAGCGGAACCACCAGCCGCACATGTTGTCATCAAGCCTGATAGCCTCTTCAGGGCAGAACCAGGCGCACACGCCACAGCCTTCACATGCCAGGGGATCAACCGAGGCGGTATCTTCCAGAGTTATGGCATTGAAGCGGCAGATATCCGCACATGTGCCGCATCCGCTGCATAAGGATGTGTCAACAGCAGCCTTTATTCCGGATACAAATTCATGTTTCTCCTGCACATCAGGTGAGAGTATGAGGTGCAGATCTGCTGCATCTACGTCACAGTCCGCAAGCACCTTCTGTTCAGCAAGCGCGGCAATGGCCCCTGCCACAGAAGTCTTGCCGGTTCCACCCTTGCCACTGAGAATAAGCAGTTCCTTCATGATACCCTCCTCTCCACATCATGCAGGATGGATTGAAAGGCATCTCTCAGCGCAGGCATGGTCTTAACCAGCGGTGACCCGGACGCATAACCTTCGGCAATTTTTCTGTCAAAGGGAATTTTGAGCATGACATCTATATCTTCGCTGCTGCACCACTGTTCCAGGTCTTCAAAACCAAGGCCTGCGCGGTTTATGATGACCCCGAATGGACGGCCAAGTTTTCTGAGCATACCTACTGCAAGTTTCAGGTCATTAAGACCAAAAGGCGTAGGCTCAGTCACAAGCAGGGTGTAATCAGCGTCTTTTACTGTTTCAATAACAGGGCATGACGTGCCTGGAGGCGCATCGAGGATGATCAGGCAGTGGGCATCCTGTGATGCCTCGGCCTTTACTGCCCCGATAAGCGGCGGGGCCATGGCTTCTCCCACCCGTAGTCTTCCATGCACAAAATCTATGTTGTCCGAACTGCCCTTTTCCACA
>WFRQ01000520.1 GCA_015486425.1 Deltaproteobacteria bacterium
CAGCAATAAGGTCAGGATCAGGCATATGAACCTCTCCTCTCCTGACCTCTTCGGCCAGCCGTGTTCCCTGTTCCAAAGTCAGTTCATAACAGGAAATATGGTGTACCCCAGTTTCGCATGCCGCGCCAAGGCTCTGTTCAAGGTCGTCCATGCCCTGGCCGGGGATACCGAACATGAGGTCCATGTTTACAGTTTTAAAATTGGCTTCAAGGGCAAGTGTAACAGCCTCCATGGCCTGTTTCACAGTGTGGGGTCTTTCAAGCACACGAAGGCTATGGTCAGAGAGGTCCTGCACACCTATGCTTATCCGGTTTACACCTGCATTTCGGATATTTTCAAGCCATATTGCAGAGACTGATTCCGGATTGGCCTCAATGGAAATTTCCATTTCTTTTTCATCTACATGAAATGAATCAGTAGCCAGCTTCAGAATGTGTTCAATGAGTTCGGCTGGCATGAGGCTGGGGGTGCCCCCACCAATATAAATGGTATCAAATACCAGGCCTTGGGCCTCTTCAGCCCTGCTCATCATTTCAATATTAAGAGCTTCTACATACTGGCTGTACGAAACAGTAGATGCTGCGTATGAGACAAAGTCGCAGTAGGGACATTTTTTTACACAGAAGGGGATGTGGATGTAAATTCCCGGCATGGGAAGGGATCAGTTCAGAAGGGGGCTTCCTGTTTCGGCAAATTCAGGATACCTGGCGTCTGCCGGTTCAAATTCTTCAGGACAGTTGGCCCGCAGGAATTCATCAAGCAGATACTTGATTTCCGAACCGCTTGAGGCATCGAGTATTCTCTGAACCAGGCGCACGCAGTCGTCATAGATGCACCTGCGAATGATGCGTTTTACCTTGGGAATTACCATGGCATTCATGCTGAATTCATCTATGCCCATTCCAAGCAGGATAGGCGCATACATGGGCTCTCCTGCCATTTCTCCGCACATGGCAGCTAGGATTCCGGCATTGTGAGCGGCTGTTACCGTTGAGTGTATCATCCTTATGACCCCCGGATGCAGGGGCTGGTACATGTGGGAGACAGATTCGTTTACCCTGTCAATGGCAAGCGCGTACTGGATAAGGTCATTGGTGCCAATACTGAAGAAATCCACCTCTCTGGCCAGAATGTCTGCCATCATGACTGCGGATGGCACCTCGATCATTATGCCCAGTTTCATGTTTTCGTCAAACGGCACATTGCTGTCTCTAAGCTCGTCCTTTACCTGCTCAAGAAGGGCCTTTACCTGCAGTATCTCAGTACGCCCGGAGACCAGAGGAAAGAGCATTCGAACCTCCCCATGAGCGCTGGCCCTGAGAATGGCACGGAGTTGATCCCAGAAAAGCCCCTTTTCCTTGAGACAGAGGCGTATGGCCCTTAGCCCAAGGGCCGGATTGATCTCATCATCAAGGGAAACAGACGATACGAACTTGTCACCGCCTATGTCAAGGGTCCTGATTGTGACAGGATACGGAGACAGGCGCTCGATTACCTCTTTGTAGGCAGAGTACAGCGTCTCCTCGGAGGGGAGTTCTTTTGAGGCAAGATAAAGAAATTCCGTCCTGAACAGGCCAACACCCTCTGCGCCATGGGAGATTGCCGATGGGATTTCATCCAGCAGCTCCATATTGGCTTTAATCCTTACCCTGTACCCGTCACGGGTTTCTGCCGGAAGGCTACTGTTGTGGATTACCTCAAGACGGTATCTTATGTAGGCCTGCTGCTTTTCCTGATACTTTTCCAGGGTCTGTTCATCAGGCGATACAAGGATATCGCCTGTAAGGCCGTCCACTATCAGCAGGTCATCCTGCATGATGTGTCTTATCCCATGCTCCAACCCTACAACTGCAGGTATGCCAAGGGCCCTTGCCAGTATTGCCGTGTGTGATGTGCGGCTTCCAGCCACTGTGACAAAGGCAAGCACATTCTGCTTGAACATCTGGACTGTGTCAGCAGGTGAGAGTTCGTGGGCCACAATCACGCATGGTTCTTCCAGCTCCTGAAGGTTAAGCCCCTCATTTGAATGGGAGAGCAGGGCCTGAACCCGTTTGACCACATACTCAATATCCTCCATGCGTTCGCGGATATAACTGTCCTTCACCTGGGCAAACAGGGAGTGGATGTGCTTTACAGCCTTGTCTAACGCCCATTCTGCGTTGATCCTGTCGGCTTCAATGGTTTTCAGGGTGCGCTCAAATACCATGCGGTCCTTGAGCATCATTAGATGGGATTTGAGAACGCCGCTGTGCTCCTTGAGTTCTTCAGGGATGTCATCAAGGATGGCGCTGATTTCCGCCTCAGCCGTGCTTACCGCATGGATAAACCGGTCCTGTTCACGCTGCACATCTGTTTCCAAGATACGGCGCTTAACAGTCTTGGTCTTTCCTGACTCAAGTATCTGGGCAGGCCCTATGGCAATACCCGGTGATGCTCCTGTACCCTTAAGGTTCAACACATTATCCCTCTGTTCAGTCAATATTACCGAACCGGCCTGCCACCAGTTCCTGCAGGGCCTTAACGGCTTCTTCCGCATCGTCGCCTTCGGCTCTGAGCGTCAGGACAGACCCCTGTGGACAGGCGATGGTAAGAATTTCAAGTATGCTCTTGGCATCCACTGCCTCATCATCCTTTACAAGGAAGACATCCGCGCTGAATTCACCAGCAAGCTGCGCAAATCGGGATGCAGGCCTGGCGTGCAGTCCCAGTCTGTTCTGTATTGTAATTTCTATTTCGCAGAGCATGTCTTATGATTGTAAACGTAAATGATATTACCCACCGGCCTGACGTGTCACATGGGCGGCATCTTTACTGTCCGGTTTTCAGCAGTCGCCGCAGGCTGACAACAGGAATATATGCACACGCACTATTTTCCGTACTTTAAGTGCCTGTCAGGGAACTGGAGCAATGCTTTGAGCCTTAATCAGTAGATTTATGCCCTGCACCTGTATTTTTTTCTTCCCTTATAATCATCACAGATACTGTACCAAGCCTTGCAGTCAGCCGTGCAGGCAGGTTCCAGGAGCGAAACGCCCTGAATCCGTAAAGCTGCTTTCCCCCCACTATGAGCAGATCATAATCACCAGTAGATACCTCGGCAATAATTTCATCAAGCGGGTCACCATACCTTACCATGAAACTGAAGGAAAGGTCCCTGCCTGAAAGGCGCTTTTCAATATCCTTCCTGATCTCTTCGGCTGCCTCAAGCAGTTCCCTGTCAACATGCTCAAGGTATTCCTTTCTGCCCTGGGCATATATTTCATTATAGAACTGCTTCAGATACGGGTCTCGCACATGAAGCACTGTGAGCGGGATAGCAAATTTTTCTCCTATTGAAAAGGCCCATTCCTCGGCCCTGTGGGAATGGGGTTTCCCGTCAGTGGCAAGCAGAATGGACGTTGGGTTATTCACAGTGCGTGAAAGTGAAAGGTATTAATCAATGTCCGCCTGTTACCTGCAGCAGTTCCGTACCGATGAGTATTACAGCAAGAAGCCCTATAACCATTTTGGCAGTGGCAGCCCCTGACCCTACCAGGAATGCCGCGCCCCCAGCCTTTTTCATGTCGTCTATGTTGATTGACAGGCCGATTCCAGCAAAGCCAAGGGCAAAGAACCATTTGTAAACTGCATTCATGGCCCAGAAAGGCGTGTGTGCCTCCTTTGGTCCCCCAAGAAACGACAGGTCAAGGCTGTTAAGCAGCACAAGAACGAAAAAACCCAGAATAAACAGAGGGAACTTGCTTTTTATGGTATTCCAGAGGCCACGTTGTTCGCTGGCTACGCTCTCCTTGAGGTCATAGAACCACACGGTGTACATTACAATAAAAGGTATGAGCATTATGCGTGCGGCATTTATGAGAACTGCCGTATTCCTGGCGTCTTCGCCATACCATTCCGCAGCGGCAATGAGCTGTGCTGTATTCAGTATTGCAAGCGCGGCCCATGCCCCGAACTGTGACTGCGATACGTCAAGCATCTGGCCGAGATAAGGCATTACAAAAAGCATTAAGGTGCCAAACAGAAGGATGGTGCCTATGGCATAGGCCATATCTCTTGGCTTTGCCTTGACCACAGGTGCAGTGGCAATAATGGCAGATACGCCGCATACCCCGGTACCTGCACCCATAATGCCCCCAAGTCCGTCAGGGACATTGAACTTTTTGCATATATACATTACCGCAAGTGCAGTACCAAAGATAAATACAGCCGTCAGGAGCAGGCCTGTCCCACCGACCTTTGCAACGTCAGACCAGATATAATGAACTCCGAGAATAATAATGCCGGGCTTTATAAGCGGCCTTGCTATGCCCACACCTGGCAGGAAGACTTTTGCCACCCCTATGGTGTTCCTGATGATTATCCCGCCTATAAG
>WFRQ01000521.1 GCA_015486425.1 Deltaproteobacteria bacterium
GGACGGTTGGATAGAAGTTCCGAAGGGAGGCCGGTCTCAGGCGGGGCTATTTCTTCAGGGAGTTTCCGAGGAACTTTTATGAGCGCCGGGTCAGGCAGCCTGCCCAGAAGAATTGACAGGGCATGGTTAGCCTTTTTGAAACCTGCCTCATACACGGGCCGTCTTGCCCTGGCAGATTCAAGGGTCTGACGGGCCTGGTAAACATCAAGCGGCTCTGCAATCCCTGACTCATAACGGTCCCAGACCAGGTCATAGGTCCTGGAACTTGACCTGATGATTGCCTCTACCAGATCAAGCTGCGCCTTCTGTTCAATGGCCGTAAAATAGAGGTCTGCTATCTCTGCGGCAATACTTATATAAGCGGCCTTTACATTCTCTTCTGCTGCGTCAGCAAGGAACTCAGCGGCGTCTGCCTGCGATTTGAACTTGCGCCAGAGGTCCACTTCATAACTTGCTGCAAGTGAAAATTCATAGGTATTACCTGTGACATCTTCAGGGATGCCTGGGCGTTTGCTGCGTCTCATGTCAAGGTTGAATCCGATCCATGGAAATCGCGCTGCCTGTGCCTGGCCTGCGGCAGCCCTTGCCTGCACCACCCGCTGGAGCGCCATGCGAATGTCCAGATTATGCTCAAGCCCCTGCTGCACAAGAGTATCAAGCTCCGGATTATCAAGGGCTTTCCACCATTCTCCGCCATGCCACTTTCCCCGGACTTGAGCAGTGCTGTTTGCATAACTGGCAGGCGGCACAACCACTTCATCAGGTTTCGGGACCATGGTTTTATGAACACTGCAGGCGGAAAACATGAAAAGGGCACACAGCAGGAATAACAGTAAACATTTCTGGCGGCACGATATAAATCTCAAAGCGGTGCCTCCATTCCTGCCTCACAGAAGTTCAGGAGTTCCTTCATTACCTCTTCAGGAGAGTTCGGAAACATATTGGTGCCTGAGAGCAGGGAATCACTGCCCATGAGACGCATCCAGTGCGCAAAAGCACCTATAAAACAGTGGAGCCGCATATGAATTACAGGCCTGGGGATGGATGGAAGCGCCATGGAAAGCAGCTCTGCCATTGTATTGAAAACCGGCCTTACCTGTTCCATGAAGAGTTTTCGTATGTTCTCATCAGGATCTGCCATGCCCTGGCCCATGATACGCACAAAATCATTTGCAGCAGGTTCAGTGCTGATAAATTTTATTGACGGCTCCAGAAATGCAACCAGAATTTCCCTCACAGTAGGCCGGCTTGAGATATCATCAGGCCCCCTTGAGGCAGCATGTCTCAGAGATTCGAGCAGACGAAGGCGGTCCCTGTTAACAGGTACCAGACGTCTGAGCACCACCTCTCTCACCAGGGCCTCCCTGGTCCCAAAATGGTAGTTAACAGAGGCTATATTAACCCTTGCCTCCCTGGTAATATCCCTGAGGGAAGTATTATGAAAACCCTGGCTGGCAAACAGGCGCTCGGCAGCATCAAGTATGCGTTTTTTTGTTTCTTCGGCTGACATGCACAGTATCCTCAGGGGCTGTCCAAAAATAACTTGGCGATTTCGCATCCCATCTTCAGGCCATCCTGAGCCGAACTTCAATCACAAAATCCTCAACGTAGCCCGGCTACGCCTGCGGTTTTGCTCAATCAGTTCAACTCAGTCTGACATAAATCTGCGCGCGCCAACATCCAACTTATTTTGGACAGCCCCTTAAACAAACAATTAAAACAATCGTTTGAAAAAGTCAAATCCGTATCTTCCGTGTTTCAGCCTGATTGCTCGTAATGAGATATTCTCCTGATTTGAGCGACTGCCGTATTTGCTGCATATCCGCGAAAGAGGAATTCCCATAACGGAAAGGCGCTTTTCACACAACAATTTTCTTCTTGACACGTATCTGCTTAGGGGGTGCTGCAGGTGCAAGGCGGAGGGGGCGAAGGCGTACTTCCCGTACTTCGAGCCCTTGACAACGCAGCAGATGCGGTACCCCCTGAGCAGATACCATTTAAAAATAGAAAATTATCTATACCTCTCTACCATTTTGACAACATCCTGAACAATTTCCTTTCTTAAGTCTATGGGTTCAAGCACCTGCGCATCCGGGCCATATCCCATCACCCACCTCTTGATTTCATAACGCCCGCTGATTCGCATTTCAAGGATTACAGAGCCGTCGCTGTTTTCCGTGATTTTCTGGCCGGATGCCCACTGCCGTTCACGGATGTACCTTGCCTGTGAAGCAGAAAACCAGATTTTTACGTTTATATTATCATCAAATACTACCCCAAATGCTCCTGAGAGCAGGGCATCAGGGTCAAAATCCGCTGGATATTCAAAGATATCATCTTCGTTGATATCTATTTCATTGATGCGCTCAACAGCCAAGGTAAGAATTTTATCAAATGAGGGGGCATTTACAAAGATGTAGAGCCCGCCGTTATGCTCAAAGAAGTGCAGTGGGGCAATCTTGAAGGTCTTCTCCCTGTCATCCATAAATGAGTGATATTTCACCCTGCATGTCTTTCGTTCAAGCATGGCATCTGTGAGGGTTTCCACTACTTGCTCCTTACCCTCAAGGGATTTACTAAGGCGGACATTCATAAGAATAAGAGGACGGTATTTTTCAAGAGCGCTTCCCATGCCTGCAGGAGCCATGTTTTCAATTTTGTCAAAAGCGCTGTCAATGTATAGTTCAAGCTCAGTTCCCTGGAATATCCTGCTTTCCCCTCGCAGTAATATCAGGGCAATAAGTTCCTGGGGGCCAAGGCGCACGTCAGGCAGGTCAAGCAGCGGGGTTTTACGGCAGTATTTTTTATCCAGACGCCACCGTTTGACATTGCTGACCTGGTCATCAAACTGTTCCACCAGAAAGCCGAGGTCCTCCACCATGTTGATATGCCTGTAGGCAGTTCTCCTGGAAACATTAAGGTCTTCTTCTATCTCCCTTATAGATACGCCATTTGACCTGCATAACAGGTCAAAAACCCGCAAAAATTTAATAATATTGCGACCTCTTGTATTGCTCATTTGGGTAAAGAGAGATGGCTTGGTACGTTATCAAGCAAGGGACAAATTACTATTCCTAAACCTATCCGGGAAAAATACAATCTGGAACCAGGCGATAAGATTGAATTCCTTGAAGATGATCAAGGGGTTGTGACAATATGGCCGGTAACTCAGGATGTAAGCAGACTTAAGGGTTTGATAGCAAAACCAGAGTATCCCGTTTCAATAAAAGAGATGAATAGTGTAATCCGTGAGGAAGGGGGAAAAATGTGACTGGTTCTGGTCCGATACATTTGATCAGAAATGCGCCCAAATATCAGGAGCAGTATTGTTGGATTAATGAAATAGTAAAAACGGCATAACGCAATACATAGACGCAAAAAGAGCCGTGGCTGCCATAAGGCAACCGCGGCTCTTTTGTGTGACATTGATATATCCCGACAGATAACAGGGACTATATATCGTAGTACAGGGAGAACTCGTAAGGATGCGGACGAAGCTTGATTGCATTGACCTCATTCTCGGTCTTGTACTCAATCCACATATCAATAACATCCTGAGTAAAGACATCACCCTTGAGCAGGAAGTCATGATCTGCCTTGAGGGCCTCAAGGGCCTCGGCAAGGGAGCCGGGAGCTGAAGGAATGTTGGCCAGCTCTTCAGGAGGCAGGTCATAGATGTTCTTATCCATGGGCTCGCCGGGATCGATCTTGTTATCAATACCGTCAAGAACTGCCATGAGGATGGCTGAGAAGGCAAGGTAGCCGTTGCAGGACGGGTCAGGAGTACGGTACTCGATACGTTTTGCCTTGGGAGAATCTGAGTACATGGGGATGCGGCAGGAAGCACTCCTGTTACGGCTTGAGTATGCCAGGTTCACAGGGGCCTCAAAGCCGGGAACCAGCCTCTTGTAGGAGTTGGTTGTGGGGTTGCAGATTGCGCAGAGGGCACGTCCGTGTTTCAGGATTCCGCCAAGGCCCCAAAGCGCCTCCTGAGAGAGACCTGAGTACTTGTCACCTGCAAATACAGGTGTATCGCCATTCCATATACTTATGTGTGTGTGCATGCCTGTGCCATTGTCATTAAACAGAGGCTTGGGCATAAAGGTGAGGGTGCGGCCATGGCGGTATGCCACATTCTTCAGAACATACTTGAACCACATGAGCTGGTCACCCATCTGAAGAAGGGGTTTGAAGCGCATGTCGATCTCGGCCTGGCCTGCAGTGGCAACCTCGTGATGCTGGCACTCAATATCAATTCCAAGCTGTTCGAGGATCAGGCTCATCTCAGTCCTCATATCCTGGAACTTGTCAGTGGGAGGCACAGGGAAGTAGCCTTCCTTGTGGCGCGGCTTGTATCCCTGGTTGGGGCACTCGTCACGGCCTGTGTTCCAGATACCTTCAACTGAATCAACCTCGTAGAAGGTGCCGTGACTTGCAGAATCAAAACGTACGTCATCAAAGATGAAGAACTCAGCCTCAGGACCGATGTATGCGGTATCACCGATGCCTGTGCTCTTGAGGTATGCCTCAGCTTTCTTGGCTATGTTTCTCGGGTCCCTTGAGTATGCCTCACGGGTAATGGGGTCACAGATGTCACCAATGAGAACAAGTGTGGGCTCCTCAAAGAAGGGGTCGATCTGAGCGGTAGCAGGGTCAGGGATTACCAGCATGTCACTGGCATGAATGGGCTGCCAGCCCCTGATGCTTGAGCCGTCAAAACCAAAACCGTTTTCAAAGGCTCCCTCATCAAGCTCACTTATAGGTACACTGAAATGCTGCCAGATGCCGGGGAAATCCAGAAAACGGAGATCCACCATTTTGACGCCCTTTTCTTTTGCCATGGCAAGGACTTCTTTAGACATATTAAAATTCCTCCTTTAGATTCTTCGTTATCATGTTCAGATAACGGATAATTTACAAAATTGTAAAAACAGACTTTTCCAAAATTGTCACAGACAATACAATATGGCACTCATACTGTCCATGATGAAATAGCATAAAATTACAAAAAATGCACAAACCCACATAAAAAATTGAACGTTTTAGGACTGTTCCTTAGGGGAGCATTCCCTGTTTGTCCCGCCTTTTCTATTGTTGTGGAGGCTGTGTGGCTTTTTGAGGCTTGTTCTGCGAGAAACCCTGCATGGAACGTTGGGAAGACCTCATAACAGTTTCAGAACCAGTCTCAAAAAGTTACATAGCCGCAGCAC
>WFRQ01000522.1 GCA_015486425.1 Deltaproteobacteria bacterium
ATATCTCTCATAATGCCGCTGAAGTGGCAAGATTCTCGAAACACATACTTGTTCTTCCTGTAAGTGCATCCACAGGAACGCGCAGCCTGGTGACGCTGCCCGGAATGGACATGGCAGGCAATGTCCCACCAGACCCTGAAGAGATACAGGAGCATGTGCTTCTCCTGCTGCAGGCTGCAGCCACAGATTCTTCAACACACACACCGGAGAGTGCAGGCACCGGCCATGGAAACGGCCAGGAGAAGACCCAGTGAATACGGCGAAACGCCTGCTGCAGTTCCTGCTGATCTATGCTGCAGCTGTCAGCGCACTCTGGATTGCAAAGTACAGCGCAGGCCTGTCTGACTACCTCATCCCTTCTCCTGATGAAGTATTATCCATTGCCATTGAAAACTGGCAGCGATACAGCATGGCAGTGCTTAATACAACCGGAGTGGCAGCAGCCGGACACATGCTTGCCGTAATGCTTGCGCTCACTGTTGCGCTTGTTGCCCGTTCCGGCTCGTTCATGGCAAACCTGACCAGGACTGCTGCTTTCAACCTCCAGGCATATCCTATTGTGGCGGTTGCACCAATAATCTTTCTCTTTCTCGGGGACGGTATTGCCTCACGTCTGCTCATTGCTGCCATGATCTGCTACTTTCCTCTGCTGCTCAGCTTTCTCGGTATTTTTTCCCAGCCCGTGGATGCAGTGGAGCACTTTTATAATGTTACAGGAAGAAGCACATGGAAACTTCAGGTGGCTGTAAGATCGTTTGAAAATATTGACAAGCTCATCACCGTAACTGTTGGAAGCGGTACCCTTGCCATGGTAGGCGCCATCGTTGCAGAGTTCCTTGCTGCCACCCACGGTATAGGATATGTGATAAGAAAGGCATTATATCAGAGCAGTCTGTCCAGAATTCTGGTGTGCCTCTTCCTTATTGGCCTGGCATCATCACTCTACCTATCTGCAGTGGAAGGAGCAGGCATGTTTATCAAAAAACGGGTAACAGGTTCATGAAACACTCCGGCTTCCGCGGCAAAAACAAATTTTACCGTCTGACCCGAGTATTGACTGTCATAGTGGCACTGTGCGCAGCGCTGACTTCATGCTCCGGTGACAATGGACCGGCGCAGTCAGAGGGATCAGGCCATAAGGAGAAAACCAAACTGACAAAGGTCACATACCGGCTGAAATGGCTTTTTAATGCCAGTTCCGCAGGTGATATATGGGCTGACAGGGCAGGCTTCTTTAAAAACGCGGGCCTTGCAGTGGAACTCAAGGAGGGTGGAGCAGAACAGGATGCCATAACAGATATTGAGATGGGACGCGCCATGTTCGGCACCGCATCCGCTGACCAGGTTATCAGGGCCAGGGCCAAGGGCGCTGACATTGTAGTAGTGGCACAGATATTCCAGCAAAATCCCCTGCAGTGGATATACTTCTCCGATAACACACCTGCCATAAATACCCCTTCTGACCTCAAGGGCCTTACAATAGGCATTACATACGGAGGCAACGACGAGGCAATATTCACGGCCCTTATGAAAAAATACCACCTCACAGAAAATGATCTGAATCTTTACGCCGTACACTACGACTATGCGCCTTTCTGGAAAGGAGAGGTGAACCTGTGGCCTGTTTACAGAAATACCGAGGGAATAGTACTCAGCAGGAAGATGGCCCAGGGAGGCAGGACAGCATCCTTTTTCGAGCCGGGACGCTATGCTATAAATTTCGTGGCAAATTCCATTATCACATCACGGAAAATTTACATGGAAAGACCGGAGCTTATTAAAAAATTTACACTGGCCCTGATTAACGCCTGGACAGACGCCCTTTCAGAAAAAAACCTGCACAAAACCGCGGAGCAGGTGCACACTCTTGACCCAGACACGCCTGTCCCTGTCATCATGGAACAGCTTGCGTCAACAAGAGAGTTCATACTGCCAGCCAACACCGTTCCCGGCTCCATAGACAGGGATGCGTGGAAACAGACTTGTGAAATAATGCTGGATCAGAAACTCATTAAACACAACGTGGACATTGCCAGTATCCTTGACCCGGAACATTACCTTTTCCAATGATGAGACTTTGCACAGACTTATTGAAAAGTTACTTATTTACTTTGATCTGATGGATGTGATAAATTTTATCTTTAAATACCGTCTAAATACACATTGTTCTGCTGGTTCCCGAATGTCAGTTTGGGAACTGTAAAATTGAGGTGAAAGTTAAAGGGACTGAAACACATGACATCAATCAACAGGGGCGGTACCGTCCTGATAGTAGAAGATTTCAAGGATACTGCAGACATTATCTGCAGGCTGCTTCAAAAGAAAAATTTCAGACCTGTTCCTGCATACTCTCTGACTGAAGCCAGAAACAAACTCCTGGAAAATCACCTCGATGTAGCTGTACTTGACATAAACCTGCCTGACGGCAGCGGGCTGGATTTCCTCCATGAGATCAAGCAGCATGACAGTGAACTGCCTGTAATAATGCTTACCGCATATACAGAGCTTGATAATGCCATAAAATCCCTGCGTGAAGGAGCTGACGACTTCATTACCAAACCCTTTGAAAACGACTACCTGCTCCACTCCATCACAAGGGCCCTTGAGAAAAAGAAGCTCACTGACCGGCTGAGACAGTCAGAAAAATTCCGCATCATGGGCGAACTTGCAGCAGGGGTGGCACATGATTTCAACAATCTGCTGAGCTCCATCAGTGCCCACCTTTATCTACTGAAACGAGCTCTGAAGGATCAGAACTGCAGCGACATGGATCATATCAAGACCATGGAAATGGCAATTGAAGATGGCGCTGCCATTGTCGCCCGCCTCAATTCCATGGGCCGAAAGGGAACAAATGACCGCCAGGTCATTGATTTCAACAATCTGATAGAAGATACTGTGCTAATGACAAAACCGAAGTGGGACCATGAGCAACGCCGCAAAGGGCGTCACATAAGCCTGAAGACAGAGTTGTCACCACTGAAAACAGCATTCATAAACCCTTCGGACCTGCGAGAGGTGCTTACAAACCTCATATTCAATGCAGTGGATGCCATGCCTGACGGTGGAGAAATCACAATCAGAAGCGAGGACATCGGAGATTCCCTGCAGTGTTCTGTGTCAGATACAGGAATCGGGCTTGCCCCTGAAATCAAGGACAGAATTTTTGACCCCTTCTTTACCACAAAGGGACAGGGCACAGGAATCGGGCTCTCTGTATCCTATGCCATAGTGGAAAATCACGGAGGAACTCTGACAGTTGACAGTGTGCCGGGGGAAGGCACCACATTTACCATCATCCTGCCGTTCAACACCCATGATGCCTTAAAAAATCTTCAATAAGCGTATTCTGCGCATCAAGCGGCGACATGCCCTCTTCGTGGATCAGCATCCACACGCAGCGCATGAAGGCCCTGTACAGGTCAGGGCGGACATGCACCATCATGGGCACAGCCTCATGCTCATCATTCTGCACACAGCAGGTTCCAGGACAATGGTCAGATGTCACCATTTCCCTGGTTATCCCGGTTGCCACAGCTTGTTTTTCTTTGGTTTCCTTCATATCAGACCCTTATGTTGCCTGCACGTCACAGATACCACACATCCGAATCCACGGACAGAGCATCACCTGCATTCGCCCCGGCCATATACATGTTGAAAG
>WFRQ01000523.1 GCA_015486425.1 Deltaproteobacteria bacterium
CTTCATATTCCCTTACGCTTCTCCTGGAAAAAATGGCATCAAGAACCGGATTATCCATACTGCTGCTTCCCCCTCAATGGTATGTACTGTTGGATCTGATAGGCAGGGCCAGGGCGGCCCCTGAAATATTGAATAAAAAAGATGTTAAGAGGCTCAAGAATTTAATTATCAAAACGTAACTACTCACCCCCCTCCAGGATGAATTCCTTTAACGGAAAGTCCAGATAGTTTTCACACAACGTATCTGTTCAGAGGGTGCTGCAGATGCAAGGCGGAGGGGGCGAAGGTGTACTTCCTGTACTTCGAGCCCTTGACAACGCAGCAGATGCGGTACCCCCTGAGCAGATACCTGCGCACAGAATTTATTTTACAGACATCAGGCAGCCGTGTCAGGTATTTGCACACCGGGTTTTTATGAGATGCCGCACGGCCTCAAGGTCCTCGGCTGTATCTACATCAAGAGGAGAGTCCTGCACAACCGCCACGCCTATTCGAAAACCGTTTTCAAGCGCCCGGAGCTGTTCAAGTTTTTCCATGTTTTCAAGCCAGGAAACAGGGAGAGAGACAAACTTCTGAAGGAAGCTGTTTCTGTAGGCATATATGCCTATGTGTCGGAGATAGCCGTGCTGACCTGCAGCAGAATGAAAAAAACCGTCCCTGTCAAAAGGTATGGGGGAACGGGAAAAATAAAGCGCACGCGACGATGAATCAAGTACCACCTTGACCCTGTTGGGATTTTGTACTTCATCTGCGTTCATCTGACAGGCAGCAGTGGCCATCTGGATTTCAGGGTCAGTTTTCAAAAGCTCTGTCATTTTCCGTACAGGCTCAGGAGATATAAGGGGCTGGTCCCCCTGGATATTTACCACAAGGGTGTCAGAAGAAAGGTTCATGCTGCTGGCTGCCTCTGCTATGCGGTCCGTGCCTGATTCGTGGTCAGGGGCGGTGAGAAATGCAGTGCCGCCCATGGCCCTGATGCATGAGGCTATATCCTCATGGTCCGTAGCCACGGCCACGGAGTCAACGCCGGGAATGGATGCCGCCCTTCTGTACACATGGCAGATCATGGGCTCCCCGCATATATCCATGAGCGGCTTTCCGTGAAGACGCGAAGAGCCGTAACGGGCGGGAATGATGGCAACAGTCTGCGTCATGGGATGTCTGCTCCTGTTGAGTGGCAGGAAAATCTGTTCTTGTTACACCTTTTCACAGTGCAATCAGGTATGGCAGTACAGAAGGGAGCATTCCCTGTTTGTCTCGCCTTTTCTATTATTGTGGAGGCTGTGTGACTTTTTGAGGCTTGTTCTGCGAGAAAACCTGCACAAAACGTTCGTAACACCTCATGACAGTTTCAGAATTAGTCTCACCTAAATTGAGCGTTTCAAAATATGGAAAAGTATTTTTATAAAGAAATTAAAAGTAGTTACATCGATTATAGTTTTCCAATTTTGAAACCCTTCGGGATTGCCGTCTTCACCGCATCTCCTTTGTCATCGGAACCCCCATATAGCCGACTATAATGGGAATTCCTCTTTCGCGGATATGCAGCAAATCCGAACAATCGCTCAAATCAGGTAGAAAAAAGCAGCAACACTGCCACCTCATCCTCTCATAGAACGGTAAGTGCGGGCCTCGTATACGGCTCCTGTCTATTCTACTTCATATGGAAACAGAAATACCAGTAGTTACAATGCCTATATCAAACAACCCAGGTTCCTCATGAAAATACCTGTTCGGCATCGCATAATGACTGGCTGCATTCCAGCAAGAATTCATCCTGATGGCGTCAATGTCTCCGCAGCAAACCTTGGCTTTCGCCTTGAGCTTATCTATCCCATAGAAGCAGGGAACAGTACATATTTGCCAGCAGGAAGGGGATACACCAGGCATCCGTCATACTTGGCAGGACCGTTGGTCAGCCAAATGACTACTTGCCCTCTAACCTCCTTCTAACGCAATCCTAACACAATCCTAACATTTCCCGGTTATATCCCCTGATCAACTGTTATGCGGTATTTAAAACAGGCCGCCAAAAGGGGGAATCATAATGTCACCCGGTGTTTCATATACGTTTCACAGGCAGATAGACAAACTTTTTCAGGAATTCCTGGCCCTGGGTGCCATGGTGGAAGAAAGGGTCCGCAGGGCATGCGATATTATAC
>WFRQ01000524.1 GCA_015486425.1 Deltaproteobacteria bacterium
CGATAACGCTTTGCAATGAGGGAAAGGGTCTCCCCTCTTCTGACTCTGTGCGTGACATAGTAAGTACGTGGCGGATGCCAGGGTTTTATGGAATCAAGTTTGGCAGCAAGTACCCTGGATGTGCCTTTGGGGACCTTGAGCTGATAACTCTTGTCAGGCGTTACACCGTGTCTCAGCTCCGGATTCAGCAACTGAAGCGTATTTACCGGAATACCCATGGCCGATGCTATGGATGAAAGCTTCATCTGCTTTCTCACAACTACAGATTCGTATGCCACCGGCCGGTCCGGAGAACTGAGTTTCATCCCGTACTTTTCAGGGTTGCGGATTATGTGAAGTGTGGCTATGAACCGTGGCACATAGCGTGCTGTTTCAGACGGCAGGCTGCGGTACAGGTCCCAGAAATTGTCAAGATAGTTAATCTTCTGTTTATTAATGGCCCTCAGCACCGCTCCCTCGCCGCAGTTATATGCGGCAAGCACTGTGCTCCAGTCACCGAACATCTCGTGCAGCTCGGAGAGATAGGCTATTGCTGCCCTGGTTGACTTTTGCGGGTCCAGACGTTCATCTATCCAGATTGTGCGTTTGAGGCCGAACTTGTATCCTGTTGAAGGTATGAACTGCCAGAGCCCGAGGGCACGGGCCCTGGAAAGCGCCCTGGTTTTAAAGCCGCTTTCAATAAGAGGAAGCCATGAAAGTTCCTCAGGAAGCCCTGCCTTTTTAAGCTCCTGCTTTATCATGGGCCTGTACAGACCGGACCTGCGATATGAGGCAAGGAAGAATTTCTTTTCCTTCCCGGTAAAACGCTTTATCTCATCCTTGACATAACGGTTCATTGTCAGAGGAATGGCATCGTGCTTACCTTTTACCATGGTGAACCGAGAGGCATGAATCTCAAGCAGACGCCTTGAAATGACAAATCGCAGGTCCTCCTTCTGCTGAAGGATTTCGGGATCAGCATCCGGCCCGATTCTTAGTATCAGACTGTAGGCCTGGTCAAGGTAGGAGATTGCCTTGTCATTATCGCCATTTCTCCACAACGCACGTGCTGCCTCACAAAGGGCAAGCGCATGATCAATGCGACCCTGATCACTGTTGTCAAACTTCCTGATATGGCAGATTCCGGCAGCAGGAAACACCACCTCATCTGAGGATTCAGCGCTTTCAGACCCCTCACCCACCTCATCTTTGGCGATACGGCTGATGTAATCTACATCGTCACCGGTGCCTGAAGAATTTGCGGTGGAAAGACCGGAAACAGCTCCCGTATCTCCGGACTTTGGAGCACAGCCATAACAAAGAGATATTACAAGAATAAACGGAATTATTTTTTTCATATTTGATAAAAACACATTTGCAGAATTGCTGATTTGAACGATTGTCAGATTTGCTGCATATCCGCGAAAGAAGACTTCTCATTATAGTCGGATATATGGGAATTACGATGAAAAAGGTAATTTCTCAATAAGTCCGTGCAAATTCTCCTGTATCTGCTTACAGGGTGCTGCAGATACAAGACGGAGGACGCACAGGCGTACCTCACAGCAGCGCATGTTATTTTACATGAAATAAAAATCTGGTAAAGCAAAAAACCGGACAGGTGTTAAGGGACTGTCCAAAAATAACTTGCCGATCTCGCATCTCATCTTCAGGCCATCCTGAGCTGAACATCAATCACAAAATCCTGAGGCGTAGCCCGGCTACGCCTGCGGTTTTGCTCAATCAGTTCAACTCAGCCTGACCCAAATCTGAGCGCGCCATCATCCAACTTATTTTTGGACAGCCCCTAAGCATCGCTGTCTGCATACAGGACAATGGCATATTCTCTCTCTACCTGTGCAAAACATCGTAATTATCAAGCAAATTCCGTGCAATATCACTTGCATACATAGCGGCATCATCAAATCCATCCATCCTCGGCAACAGACCAAGGACCTTCACATGGGAAAATTCCTCAATCACCCTGGCATTATCTTCCACAATATCGGCATGTTCCTCAAATGAGGTATCCCACCCCTGACTGTTAAGCACTACGCCTGCACATGGAATACCCCTTCGCTCAAGGGCCTCAAGGCTCAGCAGGGTATGATTTATAGTGCCCAGGCCAGAGGCAGCAACCACCACTGCAGGCATTCCAGACTCTTTTAAAATATCAATCAGCAGCACATCTCGTGTAACCGGAACCATTAATCCGCCTGCACCTTCCACCATCAATATATCAAACTGTCCTTTCAGATGCTGAAAATTATCCAGTATCTTCTCCGGCAAGATGGAAACATCCTCCTTCTCTGCGGCAAGATGCGGAGAGGCTGGAAATTCCAGGCAGTAAACGGCCTGCATGCAAGATACGGAAACAGCCTGTTTCTCAATCCCTGGCACCCTGGACCGTATGAAATCCAGATCCTCAGCCGTTTCTCTGTTTCCGGTACTGACCCACTTCTGAATCCCTGTTGAAAAACCGCGCTCCAGAAAAGCATGCGCGAGAAGGGCTGTGACAAATGTCTTTCCTATCCCCGTACCTGTACCTGTAATAAAAAACTCCACAATTCACCTCACAGACAAAACAACTATGACGCTGCTGATATTTCATGAAAGGTCTGTTCAAAGTCATTTACTTAATACCCAGGGGGCTGTCCAGAAATAACCTGGAGAATATCTTATTCAATCAAGGAGTGGCTCAGCTCGTTTCAGCTCGTTCCCAAACTCCAGTTTGGGAACGGTATGGAATGTTGTTTGAAAAGCGTCTTTCCATTATGGGAATTTTTCCTTGAGGGGGGTGAGCAGTGTAACTTCTCAATAAGTGGTGACAAGTTTCGTGCTGGTGCCCAAACTCCTGTTTGGGTACCCAATTGACAGAAGCTCCTGCTTCATTCCTTTTAATACCGGCTGTGCGGCATTACCTGCCCTTGTCTGGAAGCTGGAGCTTCCGGGTATGCGTTCCCAAAC
>WFRQ01000525.1 GCA_015486425.1 Deltaproteobacteria bacterium
TTAGTTTTTTATCAACGTCGTCAATGCGTCCAGTAAGTTTTCTGTCAAGGTCATCAATGCGCACGTTAAGCGCCTTCTGTCCCTCTTCCAGCCTTGTCAGGTGTTCTACAATCTCCCTGTCTGTTATTCTTGGAGCAGTTTTTACTGCAAGAAGCGGTTGAGGCAGAGCTGTGAGCAGCAGCACAGATATTATGATAAACACAATGTTTCTCATAATTCCACCTTATCAAACCTGCGCTTTCAGGTCAAATTTGCCAACTACCAAAAACACACTGGCCGTCAATTCATTCAGTCATTATTATCTTTCATATGAATCATGCACAAATACCCGATACATATGCATCAGAACTGTTAGAGGCTTCGGCACCGGGGATTACCTCGTTTTATCTCATGAGGGAGCAGCCATCAGGCGGGTTCAGCGCTGGCCGATACATGCCTGCCACATTGGAGGACACCTACCATGCCATAAGGTGCCTGAAACTGCTTGGCCATTACGAAACCGCGGATACATGCAGGTGGCAATACCCCGGCATGGTGCCGATTGACGCGCACCGGGAATTTCTTGAAGCCCGGCTCCGTCAGGACTGGAATCATTCAAGGCGGCTGTTTCATATCCTGTTTTGCCTGACAGCCATTGAGTCTCTCACCCCGGGAAACACCAGTCCCGGTTATTCTCCTCAATCTGTCATGGAATTTCTCATGGCAAGAATCCGAACCATGCCTGCGCTTGATGAGTGCTTTTACGCTATCCGTACATGCCATTTGCTGAATCATGACACTGCCATGGCACTTGACAATCTCCCGCCCCTGACCGATTATTCTATAAAATCTCTGTCTGAGTTGAGGATGCTGCTTTACCTTATCAGGCATTCTGCAGCCCAGGCAGAAGTCGCGGGCATCAGCAGACAGTGGCTTCCCTGGCTGAAAAGGTGCATGAATTATGATGGCGGATACGGATTTTTCCCAGGCACCACTTCTTATATAGAAAATGTATATCATGCCATGGGATCATACAGCTTAATGGGGGAAGAACCAGGAGAAGCCCGCAAAAGTGTGGGCTTTATCAGGGCTTGCCGCAGCGCACGAGGAGGGTTCGGCAGGAGGTCCCAGGGCATCCCGTTTCCGGATTCCACCTGGTATGCCACAGCATCCCTGGTTTTTCTCAGTGGATATAACCCTGAAGGTTAAAAAAATTGTTCAACACATTCTAACAGCCGTCCAAAAGGAGTGATTTCAATGGAAAAAAAGTCTTTTGTGTTATCATCTATAGTGATTTTTGTACTGGCCTTCTGTATTGCCTCAGCAACTGCTGCCGACAAGGCTTCCCCATGGGATGTGAAACTCCCTTTCAAATCCGCTGTTATCGAATACAAAATCAGTGGAATGGAGAATGGCAGCCAGACCACTTACATAAAGGATTATGGCAAATACAGGGCCGATTACAGGACTACCTCAATGACCGTCATGGGCATGACCAATAGTGTAAAAAATATCCAGATTACCACTCCTGACTGGATATATTCCATTGATCTCACCGCAGGCACAGGTACTAAAAGTGTTAATCCGGTAAAGTACATGAAGGAAGAGTATGAAAAACTTTCAGACAGCGACAGGAAAAAGGTAATAAAAAATGCTGAAAAGATGGGAACCAGCATGATGAACGGTATGCAGGGCAAGGTGCAGAAAAATGCCGCAGAGTTTCTTGGCAGAAAATGCGATGTAATGACAATGCCCGGCATGAAGCTGTACATGCTTGCAGGCACTGACATCGTATTGAAATCAGAGACAAACATGATGGGAATGAATTCCATAACAGAGGCCGTAAAGTTCACTGAGACAAGTGTTCCGGACGACAAATTTGAACCCCCTGCAGGTATCCAGATTGAATATGACAGGGAATCAGAACAGTTTGCCAGGCAGACAGCCCATAATATGATCAAGTCTCTTGTGGAGGGAAAACCAATGGAGATGCAGGGCATGGTCCAACCTCCCCGTACTGCCCCGGAAGGCATGCCCAGACCTCCAGCGGCAACTGGTAATCCGGCACCTGCAGGACAGGGCCAGGGTGCACCTCCTGACATGAATGAGCTGATGAAGCAGCTTAAGGGACTTACCGGTCAGTAGGTCAGTAGAGAGCACGCGAGGAGGGGGCGCTGCCTGCCCCCTCTTCATGATTTCAGATTCCGGCATTCCCGGGAATTCACCCTTGAGGGGGGAGCAGTTACAATATGATTAGCATGCTCTGGAGCACCTTTCTGCACGCCCTGATGATAACGGGTTTCGTGTTCATGATGATGGTATTCATTGAATACCTGAACATTCTGACCCAGGGTGTCTGGCAGACGGGACTTGAAAAAAGCAGGTGGAAACAGTACCTGCTATGTGCATTTCTTGGTGCCACACCGGGCTGCCTCGGCGCTTTTGCCGTAGTGGCTCTTTACAGCCACGGCACTGTGACCCTGGGCGCAGTGGTTGCCGCCATGATTGCCACAAGCGGAGATGAATCCTTTGTGATGCTGTCAATGTTCCCGAAGGCCGCCCTGTTGATATTTGGCCTCCTGTCTGTACTGGGCATTGTGTGCGGGGTTATTACTGACCTGATATTCAAGCCGGAGAAGGATAAAACTGTCAAATGTGAAACCGGCTTTCAAATTCATGAACACGAAACCTTTGAATTCTTTTCAATGGATCAGATACGGAAGCACTGGCGACACTGTTCGCCTGCCCGGGGTATTTTATCTGTAACCCTGCTTCTTTTTCTCCTCGGGGTATTAAGCGGCCATCTGGGCCCTCCTGTGTGGAACTGGATAAGAATTACACTTACAGCAGTAGCCCTTGTATGCCTGTTCATAGTAATTACCGTGCCTGAGCATTTTCTTGAGGAACATCTATGGCATCACGTGGCTATGGAGCATGTACCCCGTATATTTCTCTGGACCGCAGGAGCGCTTCTTGCCATGCACCTGCTTGTTGATCAGTTTCACATGCAGGCATGGCTCGACAATAATCGTTTCATAGTAATGATAATAGCCTGTCTCCTGGGCCTGATCCCTGAATCAGGGCCGCACATGATATTTGTAACGCTGTTTGCCGAACACGCCATTCCCTTCAGTATCCTGCTGGCAAGCTCGGTGGTGCAGGACGGGCATGGTATGCTCCCCATGCTGGCTGAATCCAGACAGGACTTTATCAAGGTAAAGGGTATAAACCTGGTGGCAGGTTTTCTTGTTGGGGTGACTGGTCTTATTACAGGCTGGTGAGCACTCCAGTCTATGAATTATGAACCGGAGGCTCCTGCTTCCCTTGTATTCATATACCATGTCGCATGCAGCAGGAGCGCATTTTCAATATTCGTGGTGCTGGCCACTGGAATGGCGGTTATAGTGAACACAGCTCAAAGCTGAAAGCTCAAGGCTCAAAGGGATACAAGCTCAAGGCTCAAGGCTGAAAGCTCAAAGTTTAAAAACAAAA
>WFRQ01000526.1 GCA_015486425.1 Deltaproteobacteria bacterium
ACGAGCTCAAGGCAAAACTCAAGGAGTTCAAGGAAAAGGCTGTTAAAATCATGAATGCCAACAGCTCAAAATAACCTGATCACCAGGCATGGTTGCACGTATGCCCTATGTATCTGTACCGCCCGATGGGTGCGGTATGAAGATTCTGAATAAAGAAGCAAGGCCGGTCATAGCACCGGCCTTTTTTATTGGACCCTCTGAGCAGATACGTGTCAAACAAAAAAATGTTTTGTGAAAGGCAACTTTCCGTTATGGGAATTCATCATAGAGGGGGTGAGCAGTTACGCTCAATTAGTTAAAAGATGCCTGAGTGATGCCTGTATTTCAGGATAATGAAACCTGAAACCAGCCTTGAGCAAATGTCCGGGATACACCTCCCAGGAGCCTGTAAGCACAGAGGCCGCCTCCCCGTAAATCAGCCTGAGCACTGTCTCAGGGACAGGGAGCAGGGCCGGACGTCTGAGCACTTTGGCAAGCGCCTTTGTAAATTCGGCATTTGAAACCGGGTTGGGCGCCACTGCATTAAACACACCTGTGTGAGTCCAAGGCGGATCACAAATTCAAAGGCCCGCAACAGGTCTTCAATATCAATCCAGCTTGTTATCATCCCGCCGTTTCCAACAGGGCCCCCGAGCCCAAGCCGGAATACCGGAAGCATCTTTGAAAGCGCGCCTCCCTCCGGCCCCAGAACCACGCCGAGTCTCATAATGGAAACTGGGCCGCGATACAGCATGGCCTGCTGCTCCCAATCCCTTGCAAGTTTTCCAAGAAAATCATTGGCAGTTTCAGTACAGGTTTCATCACAGGCCATGTGCTCAGGGTAAATCCCCGTGGCTGATGCTGAAACAAGATGAATGTTCCTGTCAGTCCTGTTTAAAGCCTCTGCCAGCCTGCCGGTTGTGGAAATACGGCTCTGGTATAAAACGTCCTTATATGATCTGGACCAGCGCTTAATAATTGGAGCACCTGCAAGGTTTATCACTGCATCCACGCCGCGCAGTCTCTGTTCTATCTCACTCACAGAGAGGTCACGGTCAATCACCACGTGAGAGGTGAAACGAGAACGCACGCGGGTTCCAACAAAACCGCTGGCACCTGTAATTGCGACTTTCATTATCCTACACTGGACGTTTCAAAAAGCTGAACCTCAGTTCAGGCTAAGGGGCTGTCCAAAAATAAGTTGGATGATAGCGCGCTCAGATCTATGTCAGGCTGAGTTGAACTGATTGAGCAAAACCGCAGGCGTAGCCGGGCTACGCCTCAGGATTTTGTGATTGAAGTTCGGCTCAGGATGGCCTGAAGATGAGATGCGAAACCGGTAAGTTATTTTTGGACAGCCCCTAAATATTCTCGGTACATATCCTCATTGAACCCTACCACCACCCGGCTGCCAATCTTAAGCGCCGGTGCCCTGAGATTGCCTGTGCGGCCAAGGGAAACCTTGAGGATATCCTCCTTTGAATCTTCATCAGGATGAAATACCTGAAACTTCTTTCCCCTGCCCACAATAACCTCTTTGGCAGAACCAAGTATCTTCCAGGCGTCATCCCCCTCTATCTTCTGCTTCCTCGCCTCAACAACCTCTTTTAACGAAATGCCCTTTTCATCAAACACAGCCTGTGCCTTCTGACATGACTTTCAACCCTTGCGTAAATATGCCCATTCAATTTCCATTATATTTTTCTCCTGAAAGTTATTTAATGTGAAAATATACCAAGCTTTCCCATGTACTTTTTATGATAGTAGCGAAAAAACATGTCATTCCCGTACAATGGGGCAAGAAAATCAGTTTCATATTGTTTCAGCCACCTTTCTGATTGCCTTAATCCTCTCAAGCACCGGTGGATGACTGTACTCCAGGAACACCATGAAGGGGTGGGGGCTCAAGTTTGAAAGATTGTCAACGGACAGCTTTTTCAGTGCGGTGATCATGGCATCCGGATGGCCGTAACTCCTCACTGCATACGCGTCTGCCTCAAACTCATGTTTCCTGGATATGGCCTTGTCAACAATTCCTGTAACCATTCCAATAGGGGCATACAGAAACCCGAAAAAGAACAGGCTGGCATAAACGGAAACATGCTCCATTCTAAACGCTTCAAACAGCCCCTGATTCCCGATAAACAGGCTCAGAA
>WFRQ01000527.1 GCA_015486425.1 Deltaproteobacteria bacterium
AGGCATATTCTCATCATCAAATACCAGCACTTCCATATCCCAGCCAAGCGCTGAGGCTGTACGCTCCATATAACCTGCAAGTTTGGGAACAATGGGGCTCTCTGTGGCAAAATGGCCTGCGTCTATAACTGCAAGGCCCAGCATCTCCGCCTCCCTTGCCACACTGTGCTTGACCTCTGCTGTTATAAACAACTGGGCACCGCTCTGCAGAAACTCCGGCCAAAGGCTGGAACCTGAGCCGCCGCACACAGCAATCTTTTCTATGATAAAATCAGGTTCCCCCACTGCCATAACGCCAGGAAGGCCAAGGCCATCACATACACTCTGGATGATATGTCTCAAAGAAGTGGGAGAAGGCAGACGCCCTACCCTGCCAAGCCCTGATGCAGGGTCCTGTCCTGATACAGAGACAAGCGGATGAACCTGACCAAGCCTGAGCATTGCAGCAAGCTGATCACTGACTCCGTCCGGAGCTGAATCAAGGTTGGTATGGGCTGATGCAAGCGCAATATCATTTTTGATAAGCACTGATATGATGTGCGGGACAGGGGCAGAAAGATCAAGTTTGCGTATGGGCATAAAGATAAGCGGGTGATGTGTGAGTATCATGTCCGCCTGATGAGCTGTGGCAAAATCAACAAGCGGCATGGTGACATCCAAAGCGGTGACCAGTTTTTTAACCGGTGCCGCCGGATCACCTACCTGCACGCCCACATTATCCCACTCCTCAGCAAGGCTGGATGGGGCCCACTCTTCAACTGCCTTCCATATTTCAGCTACAGATGGATAGTGCAACATGTACGGTACGATAAAAAAAGGTGCAGCACTCTTTTATGGCTGCACCTTGTAATAAACAGGTATGCGCATCTGATGCGCGTATTTTATACGGTTAAAGGAAAAAATCGTTTTCCTCCGGTTCCTGCCTTGCGGCAGCAGATATTCACAATAAGACGGGCGTGCTCTTTTGTTAATATGAAAAAGCAGCCCTGTCAGAACTGTCTTTCAGCTTTCAGGCAGACTGCAAAATGCCATACTGACCAAAAATATTGGGCCCACCAGGATTCGAACCTGGGACCAACCGGTTATGAGCCGGTGGCTCTGACCAACTGAGCTATGGGCCCTGAATTTTGAGCATCCCTGAAAACAGGAACACCTTTATATAATGGCATGGTTTGAATTGTCAAGACGAATAAACATACGCCCTCACATTTCCCTGCTCTCTTCTGACAGACGCCTGATAGATGAACTGGCCACCTGCCCGCAGGTCAGGGATATGAGCTTGCCGTCAATATAAATTTCAACAGGATCATTACTGTCCGCCATCTTTTCAAGTTCTATGATATCTTCACGTTCACCAAGGGCGCCCATGGCCCATGCGGCAAGTGCCCTTGACTGCACATCATCGTCCTGGAGATAATCACGCAGATATCTGCGGGAATTTATCTCCTTCAGAAGTTGAGGTCTGGCATACCCCAGACGGCCAAGTCCCCAGAGAGCGCCACGGCGAAGGGGAGTATATTCAAGATAGTTGCCATCTTCCCGTATATACGAAAGCAGTATCCTGGCATATTCCTCATAGAGCCCTTCATGGTGAACCATTGCCTCTGCCATGGCCTCTGCAGCACCCCACCCTATACCTCCTGATTCATCGTTCAGGCTCCACATAAAGCGGCGCATAATATTCCTGGCATGCTCCATGTCCTCACGGGCTACGGCGGCTATCACCCTTCCAAGTGCCGTTATGGCATTCCACCTGACATTGGATTCCTGCGAATAAAGTGCGGATATAAGAGGGGTTACAGCCTCTTTTGGATGGATGGCATCAAGCAGATGCAAAACCTCATCAGGTGTATCTGCAGAAAGTTTTTCAATGATTTCTCTTTTGAGTTTACGACCCAAGCAGAACCTCCAGTGCCAACCGCACAGTACATGCATTAAGGGACTGTCCAAAACTAACCTGGCGATTTCGTATCTCATCTTCAGGCCATCCTGAGCCGAACTTCAATCACAAAATCCTGAGGCGTAGCCCGGCTACGCCTGCGGTTTTGCCGGGTCAGTTCAACTCAGCCTGACCCAAATC
>WFRQ01000528.1 GCA_015486425.1 Deltaproteobacteria bacterium
ATCAGTTCAACTCAGCCTGACATAAATCTGCGCGCGCCAGCATCCAACTTATTTTTGGACCACACCTTAGGCTATATATGATTATAATATGGACAACACCTTCGATTGAACTTATTTTCCTTCAGCATCCTGAAAAGTCATTTTCAGGGATATTTTCAGTCTTACCTGTATCATTAAAAATATTCTATCAGGTTGCAGGTCTCTGAGCAAAAATTATGGAAGCCCAAAGGAGGGAAAAATATGCCTGTATATGAATTTTACTGTCCAGACTGCCATATGATATTCAATTTTTTTTCAAGACGAATCAATACAGAAAAAAAACCAGACTGCCCAAGATGCAAAAGGAAAGAGCTTGAACGCCAGGTTTCAATCTTTGCAATTTCGAAAAACCGTCAGGAAGAAGATGATTTCATGCCTGATATAGACGAGAGCAAGCTTGAACAGGCCATGATGTCAATGGCATCAGAAATTGAAAATCTGGATGAAGAGGATCCACGTCAGGCGGCCGCTGTAATGAGAAAACTCATGTCAGCCACCGGTATGGATATTGGAGGCCCAATGGAAGAGGCCATCAGCAGAATGGAGGCCGGAGAGGATCCGGACAAGATTGAAGAGGAAATGGGAGATATGCTCGAAGGTGATGATCTGTTCAAAAACATGGGCAAGGCCGGAGGACTGAAAAATCTAAGGAAAAAATATTTGCGTCCTTCTGTAGATGAAACTCTTTATGAGTTGTAGATCAATGCGGTTCAATGTATCTGCTCACAGAGTACCGCATCTACGGCGTTGCCTGATGCTTGAAATAGACGCTTGAAGTAGGTGTCGTACGTCTGCGCGTCCTCCGTCTTGTATCTGCGCACCCTGTAATCAGATACAGGAGAATTGGAACGGACTTATTGAGAAGTTACGTAATTTTCATGATATGGGGTCTTGCACAGGCTGGTGCAACATGAAAGTTTAGCAGCGCAATCATGAAAGTTTTGATCATCTTACGGACTCAACCTTGAAACACACTACTCTTTAACATATATTCCTCTTGACGGTTATGGGAAGGGAGGGCATCATCTCAGGCGTATGAGCTGTGCCCTGCCTGTTATGCAGGGAAAAATTACAGGGGAGAGTCAGGTAATGAAAGTAAAAAACTGGATGGTTACAGACCTCATCACTATCGGCCCCGGCGCTTCAGTGAGGGATGCTGTTGCTCTTATGCATAAACACTCCATAAGGCATATTCCTGTTGTTGAGGGGGATGTTATGGAGGGCCTTGTGACAGAGAGTAATCTCAGGCAGTATTTTTTCCCTGCCATGGTTGATGATCTCACCATGTCAGACGTAATGATTGTCAACCCAATAACAGTGGATCCCAATGCCAGTATAGATTCAGCCGCCAGGTTGATACATAAATACAAGATTGGCGGGCTGCCGGTTATGGAGAAGAGAAGACTTGTTGGCATACTGACCATTACTGACATACTGGGCGCATTTATTGAGTTTCTCGGTCTTCTCGAAGACAGCTCCAGAATAGATGTTGTGATTGATGAGAAAAAAGGTAATATCGACGATGTAATCAGGATCATAAGGGAGCTTGGCGGCAGGATTGTAAGTGTTGGAGTTGACGCTCAGAGTTCAAGGAAAAAGGTTCATTATATAAGACTGGAAAAGTGTGATATAAAACCAATGATCGAGGCTGTGGAGGCCATGGGACACAGAATAGTCTCCATCCTGGATTGATTTCATTTTTTAACCTTCTTCATCATAGTTTTTTGCTTGCCTGTCTCATAATTTCATTTGGCCCCGGAAATGCCGTTGTAAAGGCATCTTGCCACCCCTGAGCATGAAAGTTGGCTCCAGGCTCAAAGCCGGAAGATAGAAGAGAAAAGGTAAGAAATCATATCTTCAATCCTTTTACTTTGAGCCTTGAGCTTTCAGCCTTGAGCTATTTTCATGGTAACCGCCATTCCCTGGACGGGCACTCTGAACAATGACTGAATAAAACCTTGAATTGAGCCAGGTTTAAAAAAATCCACCGTGAAAATACACTGAGCTTGCGCCTGCATTTTTCATAATATGGGGTGTTGCACAGTTTGATCGGTGTGAAATGAAAGTTCTATTCATATCGGGTTAATTTATATGGCCAACTTTCAAGTTAACAAAACTTTTCAGGAAATTAACGACAAAATTCGATCCGGAAAAGCCGTTGTAGTAACGGCTGAAGAGATGATCGGAGTAGTGCGCAAAAAAGGCCCGGTAGAGGCAGCAAAGACAGTTGATGTTGTGACTACCGGAACGTTCTCACCAATGTGCTCTTCCGGGGCCTTTATCAATTTCGGCCATAGCGTTCCAGGCATCCGGGCAGCAAAAGTATGGCTTAATGATGTCCTTTGTTATGGCGGCATTGCCGCAGTGGATCTGTACATAGGAGCCACCCAGCCAGTTGAAGAAGACCCGCTCAATATTATTTATCCAGGTGAATTTCTGTATGGTGGTGGACACGTAATCCATGACCTGGTATATGGCAAGCCGGTCAGGCTCCGGGCGGAATCATATGGCACCCACTGCTATCCGAGGAAACAGCTTGAAAAGACAATCAGGCTGAGCGACATTCCCTATGCCAGGCTCTGTAACCCGCGTAATGCCTATCAAAACTACAACTGCGCTGTAAATCTTACCAAAAAGACTGTTTATACCTACATGGGTACACTGAAGCCCAATGCCGGTAATGCCAACTACTGCACATCAGGACAGCTCAGCCCTCTTTTCAATGATCCTCTTTACCAGACCATAGGCACAGGCACCCGAATATTCCTTGGGGGAGCCCCTGGCTATGTTATATGTGAAGGCACTCAGCACAATCCGGATGTGGAAAGAACAAAATCCGGAGTTCCGAAGAAACCTGCCGGCACCCTGATGGTTACAGGGGACCTTAAGATGATGAGCCCGCGTTTTCTTTCAGGCGTTAGTCTGCTTGGTTACGGGTGTTCCCTTGCGGTAGGGCTGGGAGTTCCCATTCCTGTTTTGAATGAGGAGATAGCCGAGAGAACAGGAATTTCTGATGAAGAAATTGTCACCCAGGTTGTGGATTACGGTTACGCATATCCCAAAGGCAAGGGGGAAAGCCTGGCAGAGGTTACATATGCCCAACTTAGAAGCGGCAGCATCATCATTGGAGATAAGAAAGTCAGGACAGCTTCGCTTTCAAGTTATGTAAGAGCGAGAGAAATAGCCGAAACCCTGAAAAAATGGATTGAGGATGGCAGCTTCCTCATAGGAGA
>WFRQ01000529.1 GCA_015486425.1 Deltaproteobacteria bacterium
AAGCTTCCAGCCTTCCTGTTCCCTGTATTCTTCAAATGTTAATTTAGTCTTGTAACGGATCTGCAAATGAAAATCGGACGCAATCAACCCTGCCCTTGCGGCAGTGGGAAAAAGTATAAAAAATGCTGCCTTAACAAGCCTTTCCAGGCAGGGACCTTTGTCTATACTGATCTTGACCAGCTTTCTAACAGCGTATGGACATACTGAAGTTTCACATAAATTATGCCCGGTTCATTCACACGATCATGCGTAGCAGCGTGTCCACGAAGGATTTTTGCGGGAGTTTGTCGTATTGATCGCAAACCCGATCAAAATCCTCGCTTAGGGCAGCCTTTGCTATGATGTGCCTAAGATCGGAGAAGGCAAAACTGTTGTGGCCTCTAACTTTATGCCGACGTTCGGGGATATTTTCCAGCCGTGCCGCATAGATCCAGGTGACGGATGCTGCCATCATAGAGAAGTTGATATGATTGATCACGCTATGGGCGTTACGGGCTTGGCTTTTGCTGCTGCCGATGTCCTGTTTGAGTTCCTTGAAACCGGATTCGATCTTCCATCTCGCACCATAGTACTCGATGATCTGCTCGATAGAGAGTTCCAGGTCAGTAGAAAAGAGGGCAACCCATTGTGTTTTACGAAAGACCCATACTACCCTTACAGGGCATTTAAGGGTTTTGAGCATAACTACATTTGTAGTAGCCATCACCTCGCGGTAACGCCCATATAGAAACACGCGATGGCTTAATGCCTTCTCTTTGAGCCTTGCTGCCATTTCAGCACACGTGCCCAGTCGTGCTCCATACTTGCGTGATCTGCCACGTTGTCCCGATGTGCGCTTTGGCGCAATAGCATAGAGCACAATATTGCAACGTAACCGGGAGAGCAAATGAAATGAGTCTCCGAGATACTCGCGTACTGGTTTGAACAAGCCATTGTTTCCGAACCAGCTATCGCAAACAACCGTTATTGGCACACCGACAAAATGATCGGCCAATTGAAGCAACATCTCGGCCGCCTGTTCCAGCTTTGTCTGAAACAAGGTTGCTTCACCAGGGACATTCATGTTATCTGATTTGGATGCAATCTCCTTTTTCGGTAGATAGAATCGGTGGATAAGAGGCAGACACGCCCAGCGGCCCTTGATGTGTTTCAGCAAACCAACGAGAACCACATTCTGCGCCCAGGGGTATTTGGACTGGTTGGCCTTGGCGGCATGGTCGAAGATATGTGCACAGCCGAAAATTTTTCTGCCGGTTTTGGGATTGATGAAGTCATCCAGTGCGACCAACAAACGGCCATCCGTTAGTGGATTTGGAATCGTGCTCCACAATTTCTGCCATAGCTTGATCCATGGTAGCTTGTTTGATGCCATGAATGTATAGAACCGCCGCTGTTTCATATGGAGGCCGAAGAGAGTGTTCAAAGAGCGAAGGATGTTTGAAGAGATCGAGCTGGTAAAAGGGACGATGAATGCCAGCAGGGTATAGACGAACCAGCGACTGCGTTGTTTGCCGAGGGTAGTGGACGAAAATTCGTTCTGAAGTGGAGTAAGGATATTGCGTAGAATAAACATGCTCAGTTGCTCCTTTCGTGATGGATATCAATAGGTTATGGTTATATTCTATCACAAAAGGGGATGTAGCGCAACACAAAAAACGGCCTAACTAATTGATATTATGGCATAAAATGTGCAATGCATTTTGTGTGCCAATTTTTTCGGCGAGGCACCTTAAATGAGGAGAAATGTGGCTGCCCTCCCCAAAAACCTTCAAAAAACGGTGAAACTTCAGTTTCTATAATGAAGTGTTCCCTGAATCTTATTCTAATGGGAGAGTGCCTTGACTGCCCCTGAGGCTTAACAGAAAGAACCGGAACAATGGAACATCTGCTTGAGTTGATGCCTGCTTCCTGAATTTTGCTGTACCAATATGTCAGGGCATCATAAGACAGCGTATGACGCCTGCAATACTCTGCGCGATTAAGACCGCTTTTCCGCCATCTCTTCACATAAACTTTCCAAAATGCAGCGTTTTGCTTACCCGATCCAGATTGATAGGAATTTGGACGTTGTGATTTGGGCATAATCATACCTCCACTGTTTTGAAGGTACTATGCCTGATATGAAATCAGAAAAAAAGATGGGGTTTATAAA
>WFRQ01000530.1 GCA_015486425.1 Deltaproteobacteria bacterium
CCATCCTGCCTGCCACCTGGTTTTCAATCACCTTTGAAATCAGGGGCCAGCCACCCTGCCAGTAAATAAGCGTTGAATAGATAATTACCATGAGAATTGCGGCAACAGCAGAATAAATTCCGAAGAGTGTGAGTTCCTGCCATCGCTTTTCAATCACAAGGTAAAAACCCCATGCACCCACAGGAATTATAAATCCCACGGGTCCCTTTGTAATACATGCTGCAAACATGAACAGGGCTGACAGGAAAAGAAAAGGGGCCTGCTCTTTAAGAGTCTTTTCTGCCTTTCCATGGGGCCAGACCAGGCTGAGGAAATAAAATGCGGCAAAGATTTCAAATGCCAGGAGCATGTCCAGTGTGGCATGTGATGCCTTGAGATAGAACCCTGGGGCTGCTGCAAGTATAAGACATGCAGGGACTGCAATATGCGGCGATATCCTGGATGCGTAGCGCCACAGCAGCCACACTGTTCCTGCGGCAGAGAGAGCCGATGGAAGCACAGCAGCAAAGGCAGTAATCCTTTCTGACGGCAGGGAAAAGATATATTCAAGCAGGAAGTAGAGGGGGGGATAGTCAGGATATGGCCTTCCCATGAGATTCGGGATAAAGGATATACCGTTTTCCAGCATCTCCCTGGCAAACAGGGCGTTTCTAACCTCTATGCCGTACAGGTCCCGGAATGGAGAGGCTGTAATGTAAAGCAGAAGGGGTGCCAGGAAAAAGAAGAGACCACCAGCCCTTTTGCCGTGCAGAAAACAGTAAAAACGTGAAAGGCCATGTTTGAAATACATTTATAGTTTGGGCTGACGGTTTTAAAATCTGGGAAAGTAATTCTTCTGATAACTATTCAGCGATTATTGTATTTGTGCAGCGAAGGGAATGGTATTGTTTTTCAGGTGACGACGCAGCGCATTTTGACGGTAACCGCCATTCCCTGACGGGCACAACGAACAATGAAAATACGCTCTTGCTGCGTTTGACATTGTATGAGCACAAGGGGAAGCAGGAGCTTCCAGTTTGTAGTTCCCGACCTGGAGTTTGGGAACCAGCAAATTAGAACTTCCTTTACTTTGAGACTTGAGCTTTCAGCTTTGAGCTATTTTCGGATAAACCGTCATTCCCGGAGCGGCCACGCCGAATTATAAAAATACGCTTTCGCTTCTTATATGGTTCCCGACCTGGAGTTTGGGAACAGACCAATAATAGCGTCTTTTGCTTTGGGCCTTGAACTTTTTTCGGATACTCTGAGGCTATGCCCGGATTCATTCGGCTGGTGAGGTAAAGCTCAAGTGTCTCACATGCCGGAACAACATTCTATGGCATCATATATCATCAGGATGGCCAAGCTCCTTGATGCCGCCTGAATCAACATAAGAGGCAACAGTGCGCCTGAGGGCATCCTTCAGGCCTATCTTGGGCTGCCACCCGAGGACATCCCTGGCAAGTGATATGTCAGGCACACGATAACCAACATCCTGGTAGTCAGGGCCATAGTAGGTAGCAGCGTCAATCTCTGTCAGTGTGGCCTGTTCCGCCTTGTCCGCTATCTCCGGGAATTCCTTGCACACTTCTATCATCATATCTGCAAGGTCCTTGATGGAATAGTCATTATCAGGGTTTCCTATGTTGAAAATACGGCTGTCGCACCGTCTGCCTTCATTTTTCAAAATGGCAAACAGGCAGTCCAGTCCGTCATCAACATAGGTAAAGCATCGTCTCTGCCTTCCGCCGTCAACCAGGGTAATTGGTTCTCCCCTGAGGATATGGCCAAGGAACTGGGTTACAACCCTTGAGCTTCCCTCCTTGGGTGTGTTAAGGCTGTCAAGGCCTGAACCAATCCAGTTGAACGGGCGTATGAGTGTGAACTGCAGGTCCCTGTGGATACCCATGGCCCATATAACACGGTCCATCATCTGTTTGGCGCATGCATATATCCAACGCTGCTTGTGAATAGGCCCATAAGTGAGAAGACTTGTATCCTCATTGAAGGAAGGGTCCTGACACATGCCGTACACTTCACTGGTTGAGGGAAAAATAACTCTGGTGCCATATCGGGCACACTGCCTGACTATGCGGAGGTTCTGCTCGAAGTCCAGTTCAAAAACTGAAAGAGGGTCCTTGACGTAACTTGCAGGGGTGGCGATTGCAACAAGGGGCAGGCATACGTCACATTTTTTGACATGATATTCGATCCATTCCTTGTTTATGGAGATATCGCCCTCTATGAAATGTATGTTGTGGTGATTAACCTTGTCTCCCAGTCTGTCAGAGGCAAGGTCCATGCCGTATA
>WFRQ01000531.1 GCA_015486425.1 Deltaproteobacteria bacterium
GTGGATATCGGAGGCCTGCTTCGCTGGCTCATGGTGGCAGAAGACATAGATGCCACCACAGACGAATTCATACTGCGCCTCAAGCTTCGTGGCGAGAGCCTGAACGAGCTGATTACCAGATCCAACATGCTCTTTACCATGAAGGGCGGGCATTACATTTTCAAGGGCGCTGGCCATGGAGATGGCGTGCCTATAGATATTAACAGAGGTGAGGTCAGTATCCTTCCCGGCAGGCCTGTGGCCGTGGATATAGATGGTGATATCAGGGAAATTCCCATAAGTATCAGAGTAAGGGGGATGGAACTGGTTAAATATTTCAAAAATCCGAAGCAGTTGCCTGTTACCATAAACATACAAACTTCAGGAACAGTTCTCGATTTTAATGGAAGTCTTGCCTTGCCTGCAAACACGAGAAATATTGCCCTTGGCCTTAATCTCAAGGGAGAAAAACTGAACAGCCTGGATGAACTTATGGGTGTGTCTCTTCCCCCATTGGGGCCTTACAGCCTTAAAGCCGCATTTGCCATGAATGAACAGGCCTATGACCTTTCTAACCTTGAAATAAGGATAGGACAAAGCGAGCTGAAGGGTTCCATGAAGATAAATATGGCAGGCCGCAAGCCAAACGCTGATGTCAGACTGGTGAGTCCTCTACTTCAGATTAATGATTTTGACACAGGTGACTGGAGCCCGGAGAAAGAATCGGTTGCCGCTAAGGAACAGGAATCGGACAGCGCCGGTAATGCAGTAAAACAGAAAGGTGAGCCCATTGAACAGGCAGCCCTGTTATCCCATGAAACACTCGGGGCATTTGATGCGCGACTGCTGGTGGAACTCCGGAAGGTAATGTCCGGTCAGGATCTGCTTGGCAGCGGAAAACTTGAAGCCAGTCTGCAGGAGGGGCATTTACGTATAGACCCACTTGAACTTAAATTCGCAGATGGAAATGCAAAATTTGAATTTTTCTATTATCCCACAGATACCACATCTGATATCCACCTTGCATTGAATGTCAACAGACTTGATGTTGGTATACTTGCCCGCCGTTTCAAACCAGACACCAGGATGGGAGGTCGCCTCAATCTTGACATCCTGCTTGATGCCGTCACGCCGAGCCTTGATGATCTTATGGCCAATGGCAACGGCCATTTTGACCTTGACTTCATGCCAAAAAATTTTGATGCCGGCGTTATAGACCTCTGGGCAGTAAATCTGCTCTCAGCACTGTCAAAAAAAGTGGACAGCGAGCAATCTTCAGTAATTAACTGCGTGGTGGCAAGTTTTGGTATGAAACAGGGTATAATGCATGACAGGGTCATGTTCATGGACACAACCCACATGAGTGTGGAGGGCTCGGCCAGTATCAACTTCAGGGAAAATACTCTTGATGTTATGGCTGTGCCAAGGGCCAAAAAACCGGAATTTTTCAGCCTGGCGACGCCTGTTAAGGTTGAGGGAACATTTGATAACTTTGGTGTCAGGATAAATACGCTGAGCCTTGCCGGAACTGTTGTATCTTTTGTGACCAGCCCAATTCATGTACCGCTTCGCCGTATCTTTTCAGGTAAAAGGCCTCCGGACGGGATCGAGGCCTGCAGGCAGGCATGGGAAAAACGCAGGTAGGAAGGAATATTTTCTGCCCTGACGCCAGTCAGCTCAGGGGAAAACAGCGTGACAGGAGGGTGCATTCCCCGGTTGTCCCAGTATCATAACGTGCTGCGGCCATGTAATTTTTTGAGACTGGTTCCGAAACTGTTACGATGTCTCACAAACGTTTTATGCAGGTTTTCTCGCAGAACAAGCCTCAAAAAGCCACACAGCCTTCACAAAAATAGAAAAGGGGGGACAAACAGGGAATGCTCCCTGACAGGATAATCTGATATGATGGAAAAAATAAAACTTGTGCAGGGAGACATTACCTCGCTCAAGGTGGATGCCATTGTAAATGCGGCCAACACCTCGCTTCTTGGCGGTGGAGGCGTTGACGGAGCCATACACCGTGCGGCCGGTCCGGAACTGCTTGAAGAGTGCAGAAAAATCGGTGGCTGCCCTGTGGGCCAGGCGCGCATAACCAGCGGATACAAATTGCCTGCACGCTACATTATTCATACCGTAGGGCCTTTCTGGCGCGGAGGCAATGGTGGTGAACCTGAGAAACTCGCTGCATGTTACCGTAACTCTTTTGCTCTTGCCCATGAATATGGTTTGAAGAGTATTGCCTTTCCGGCTATAAGTACAGGTGCGTACAGGTTTCCGGCTGACCAGGCGGCACATATTGCCGTAAAAGAGACTTGCGCAGCGCTGAAACTATACCCTGAAATAGATATGGTCTATTTCGTCTGTTTTAACACTCCTTGTTTGGAATCTTATGAACAGACTCTCAAGAATGGATGTTAACCCTGAATCGGGCGTTAATGTGTGGTATCTGCTCAGGGGATACCGCATCTGCTGCGTTGTCGGGGGATAGAAATACGGGAAATACGCCTTCGCCCCCTCCGCCTTGCATCTGCAGCACCCCCTGAGCAGATACTTGTCAAGCAAAAAAATGTTGTGGGAAAAGGCTACTTTCCGTTATGGGAATTCATCCTGGAGGGGGGTGAGCAGTTTCAACGTGTGTTGGCCGACTTGATTATAATTATATAAAAGAGTTCAAAGGTAGATAATAAACAAGGAAATTCAGCATAATCTGGTCGGGTTTTCAGAGGCAATTACAAGGCAGTAAGCCATATCTCAGCAGGATAAATATCATGCCTGCAATGAGATTTACGGTTCACCAATTAATAACTGTGAGCTGTATCTGCTCACCGTGTCTGTCCGGCTGGACGGCGCTGAAGAAATGTGAAAAGGAGAAGTAGGAAGTATGAAGAAAATCAAAGTGTTTGCTCTGTTGTTTCTGACAGTATGTCTGTTTCCTGTTGGCTCATATGCGGGACATAGCCGCATAGACTCGATTCTTCAGACGGGAACTCTTGTAGTGGGTACCACCGGTCATTATCCACCGCTGACCGTGGAATCAAAGACTGGAGAGCTCATGGGGCTTGACATGGACATGGTGAAGCTCATGGCCAAGGCCATGGGCGTCAAGCCGGTTATTAAAAAGATGTCTATAGATGATCTGATTCCTGCCCTGGAAAAGGGCAAAATCGACATGGCAGTGGCCGGACTTTCTATTACCCCCAAGCGTAATCTCAGGGTTGCTTTTGTGGGCCCGTATTTTGTCATAGGCCAGAGCCTTCTTACTACAAAGGACAGGGTACAGCAAATGAAGGGGCCGGATGACATAAACAGGCCGGATTTCAGACTTGCTGTGGCCGAGGGCACAACAGGTGCTGAAGTGGCAAAGGCCCTTGCACCCAGGGCAACTGTGGTGATGGCTAAAAATATGGAGCAGGCCCTTGATATGCTGCTTGAGAAAAAGGTTGATGCGCTTATGGCAGACCAGCCATTCTGCGTGGTGGCTGCGTTTCTGAACAAGGACAAGGGCCTTGCCGCCTCAGATCCCTTTACCTTTGAACCCCTTGGCATAGCCCTGCCAGGCAATGATCCACTGCTCATGAACTGGGTGCAGAATTTCCTCATGATACTTGAGGCAAACGGACAGCTAAAGGAGCTTAAACAGTACTGGTTTTCCAGCCCTCAGTGGATGGATGAACTCCCCGCTGATATGAAGAGCGGGAGAATGTATAAGCCTGTTATCTGATTTGAGCTTTCAGCTTTGAGCTATTTTCACGCTAACCGCCATTCCCTGGCCGGGCACAACGAACTATGAAAATACGCTCTTGCTGCGTGTGACATTGTTTGAGTACAGAAGCAGGAGCTTCAGGTTCATGGTTCCCAAACTGGAGTTTGGGAACCAGCAAATTAGAGTTTCTTTTACTTTGAGCCTTGAGCTTTGAGCTTTCAGCTTTCAGCTTTGAGCCTTGAGCTTTCAGCTTTGAGCTATTTTCACGGTAAATTGAGCTTTTCAAAATCAGGTTACAGATAAAAAAAGCCCGCGCTTGCCACATAGATAGGCAGGCACGGGCTTTTTTAATGTGTAACAAAAAAATCAGATATCTTCCTCAGGCCAGTCCACCGGTACGCAAAGTACAGGGCATGGAAGCAGACGAATCACCTTTTCCACTGTGCTTCCAAAAAATATCTCATCAATCTGCCCCTTTCCACGACTGCCATATCCCCCCATGATTACCAGATCAGCGTCGATCTCTCTGGCCTTTATGGCTATTTCCTGAAACGGAGGGCCGCTTGATACAAAAGTTTCTGTTATCCTGCTGTTATCCTTCCACTCTTTAAGGAAACGGCGGAACATCTGCATGGTCTGATTTTTAAGCCTGTCAGTCACCTTATGAAGAGGTTCCTTGGTATATTCAGCTATCCTCTTGGCCTCCTTGGAGTCTATCACATGCAGCAGCACTACGGACGCATCATTTTTTTCAGCAGTCATGGTTGCGTATCGCAGTGAGTTAAGTGCGCAGTCAGAAAAGTCGATTGGCACAAGTATCATTGATATGTCCATTGGTCATGTACCTCTATTCCAGTATTGCATATTCACCGCGGACATGCGCTGCCATCCCGGTTTTAATGCCTAATGGTGTTGCGCCCGCCAGGGTACAACAAAAAATTTGAACAACTCCTTATTTTGAATGCGCCATCATCATAAATTATTTTTTGACAGCCCCAAAGTATGTTTTCAGCCATTGTAACTTCTCAGTGCGGCAATCCTGTCGTCAAGGGGAGGATGTGAACTCATCAGACTGGCAAGCCCTCCCTTTTTTGGCTTTATGCCAAATGCCGCAATCTGGTCAGGAAGATGAGAAGGCTCATAGTGGGCCTTGAGACGCTGCAGCGCAGCTATCATCTTGTCACGGCCTGCAAGTTTTGCACCGCCCTGGTCTGCCCTGTATTCCCTCTGGCGGGAAAACCACATTACAATGAAACTTGCCAGAATACCTAACAGAATTTCCAGCACTATTGTAACCGCTATGTAGCCGAGAAATCCAAGGCCTCCTTCTTCGTCATCTCCGAGAACGCCATCAATAACATTGGCGGCCATTCTGGAAAGGAATATAACAAAGGTATTCAGTACTCCCTGTATCAATGTCAGGGTTACCATATCACCATTGGCTATATGACTGACTTCATGGGCAAGAACCGCTTCAGCCTCATCCCCGGTCATACTGGAAAGAAGTCCTGAACTGACAGCCACCAGGGCATCATCCCTTTTCATGCCTGTGGCAAATGCATTGATGTCAGGCGCATCATAGACTGCGACTTCGGGCATTCCAATACCAGCCTGCCTGGCCAGGTTCTGCACTGTGGCAACCAGCCATTGTTCCTGTTGTGTGCGGGGACTATCTATGACGCGGGCGCCTGTGGCCTGTTTGGCAATCCATTTGGACATTGCAAGTGAGATAAAGGAGCCTCCCATACCGAAGAGAAGCGCCATAATCATCAGACCTTCCATGCTCCGCCTGTCAATACCCAGGATATCCAGTACAATGCCAAGCACAACCAGAATTGCAAGGTTTGTTAAAATAAACAGGAAAATGCGCTTCATATTTTTCTCCTTGGTCATGAGATTCCCCGCATGGCCCGCCACAGCAGTAATTCCTATTTAGGGGCTCAAACCAGCTTATACGAATCGAGAACAGCGTAGTTTTTATCTGAAAAAAAGCTCAAAGCTGACAGCTCAAGGCTAATGGTCAGGGCGATAATATCCCTTGTCATGAAAATTTAATCTGAGGGCCAGCCAATGAATTTGACGGCCATTGCCATGGGGGCTTACAGCTCTGTGAATCAGGGGATGGTATCTGCTGATGCAAATTCAGGCTCGTGGAGCGGCAGCAGTATATCCGCCTCTTCCTTGATCTTCAACATGATGTCATACGCATCATAGACATTCACATGAGTACCTGGAGGTATTACCTCCATTTCCATGGCTGTAATGGTTTTGGGTGGAAAGAAATTTTCCTTGAGGCAGCAGAACCCGGTAATAATGGCCTTGCCTGCCTCTGTCTCAATAACAACTGACATGCCGCCTGCTGTATGGGCAGGTGTATAAACCATGTCGATACCCGGCGCTATTTCTTTTCTGTCACCGGTGATGGCCCTTATCTGTCCGGCTTCCCTTATCTCGAAAATGAAGTCTTCAAGATAACGAAAATCCAGTGGATGAGGATCAGTAATGTGGTCAAGTTCCTTTTGGTGTACGTAAAAGACGGCATTGGTACATTTGTAATCATTCTCACAGTGGTCATTATGAAGATGGGTGTGAATGACGATGTCAATATCCTCAGGCTTCAGTCCCCATTTCTCCAGACCATGTTCAAACGTGTGTATCCGGCCTCCTATGGCATCCTCCCTGTCCTTTGACTGTATGGGATGCATCTCCCCGGTATCCACAAGGATCTTGTGCCCGGCTCCCTCTAAGTACCAGCAGTATATTGGTATGGTATAGGGTTTGCCGTAATCATGCTGATAGGTCATCATGCCCTTGTCAAAGACCTTTGTGCCCATGACAACAGGATGTATCTTCCAGATGGCCATGATGGAAATTCCTCCTTGTGCTGCCTGAAAAATTCTGCCGGTCAATACAGGAACGAGGTACATGACACCATGGTATCTGCTCACAGGGTACCGCATCTACGGCGTTGTCAGACGCTTGAAGTACAGGAAAAGTACGTCTGCGCGTCCTCCGCCTTGTATCTGCAGCACCCTGTAAGCAGATACAGGGAAATTTGCACGGACTTGTTGAGAAGTTAAGTTACACTACATGTACCTCGAGAACATCCAGGGATAAATAATGGACCGATAGATGGGCTGGCCGCCTCACCAGAGGGTATATATTACGTACCCTGTTTTCCAGCCTTGAGTTTCTTGATTTCCGCCCGCTGCTGCCTTATCTGTTGAAGAAGGGCCTCTGTATTTCTCTTGTACTGGGCCAGTTCTTGTTCCTTTTTACCTATTTCAGCCTTCAGGCGTTCAATCTCAGCATCCCTGTTCTTAATCTCCTGGGGGATATCTACAGGAGCAGGTTTTTCAACCTCAGGGGCAGGCGGCGCTATTTTCCCTGCAAGGGCCTTTTTAAGCTGCGCCATCTCTTCAAGGTGCCTGGCATTGGAATCATTCAACTCCTTTTCCATAGCCTCCAGCCTGCTGCTGCACGCCTGAAGTTTCGCCTCCATCTGCTTCATCCTGGGGCAGTCGCACTTGCACTCCTTGCCCTTGTTCTTCATGCATTTTTTTTCACAGGGTTTCTGCTCCCCGGATGCGGGCTTTTCCTCCTTTTTCATCATCTTCATCTTGCAGGGCGGCTCTGGAGGAGGAGGCGGGGCCGCAACCTCTGCTGATGCCTTCATAAGCTGCCTTGTACAGGTGTCAAGGTCAGCAGATAGTGTAAGGCGTGTATTCCACAACTCCTGGGTCCTTGAAGCAAGTTCCCGCTCCAGTTCCTTTACCCTGGACTTCAGGTCTCTCAGCTCAAGAGAATCCTCCTTGAGGCCCCTGACCTGCTCTCTGCAGAATCTGAGCTGGCTTTCAAGGTCAGTCAATGCAAGGGATGAAGAGAATCTATCTTCGCTGTCCCTGCGCCAGGCATAACGCGCCTCATCCCTCTCCCTGATAAGACTGTTGAGCTTTCTTTCAAGCTCCTTTATGCGCGCGTTGTCCTCTGCAGAAGGAGACGCCTGCGCTGCCTGAGTATTGGACCTCGCTGCCTCCTGAGCCTTTTTTTCAGCCTCTTTTCTAAGGCTTATGGCCTCCTCAAGCTGCGCCTTCAGTTCCTCGTTAAGTTTCTGAAGTTCGTCGTTTCTAACCTTGAGCGCTGCAAGTTCCTTTTTCAGACTCTCAAGCTTGCGGGCAAGCTGAGCCTGTTTTGTATTTGCCTCTTCGTAGTTGGCCTGGGTCTCATCAACAAGTGTCAGAAGTTCGGCATTTTCAGCCTCAAGGACCTCCCGAACGTGTTTTCTCTTGCCGTCCAGTACAGAACCCCATACCATCAGAACGATACAGAGCAGAGCAAGATACAGCGTTGTTTTCCTGTCACCCATGGGTCATTCTCCTCCGGATGTATAACACCTCACCACACAAGAGCTGAATGCGCTTCAGGATGTGGTCTGCGTGCAGGCTTGAAAAAGCCCGCGAGTATCAGATATCTTCTTCGTCATCCTCTTCGTCTGCGTTGTGCTTCGCAACCCACTGATCATGGACTTCAAGAGCCATGTTAAAGATACCCTTGGCTGTGTCAATATCAATGTCAGCCACGCTCATTGTTACAATACCCTTGAGGATATTCTGGGTAAATTCATCGTAGAATTCTTCATCCATATCCTTGAGGCGGGTATAGAGAATGGCAATACGGTACTCGCGCTCCATGTTCTCCTTTTCCTCAGCCAGACTGGACATCTTTGCGCCAAACTCCTCAAGCTCCCTTGCCATCTTCTGGAGTTCCGCATCCTTCTCATTGATGAGCGCAGCCTGCTCAGTGATTTTCTGGTCACACTCCTCAAATTTCTCATTAATTTCCTTGATCTTTGCGTCTTTTTCAGAAACCTCATCTTCCTTCTGCTTGAGCTGCTCCTGAAGTTCAGCAAGCCTGCTGTCCTTATCGGTTATACGTTTAGACTGCTCCTTGATCTGGGCCTGCAGTTTCTCTGTGTCGCTCCCCTTTTTCATCATGACAAACACCATGATAATAAACAGTGCGCATGAGATTCCTCCAAAAGCTAAAACTGCCTGTGCGTTTTGCTGGGCCCAAGTAATAAGATCCATTTTTCCCCCTTTCTCCTGTAAGGAAACTGAGTTTTTTGTTTTAAATATCTTTTATTTTTGAAGGCACAGGATGGGGCCTGCACCTGTCATCAGCAACTGTATGTCATACGCAGCATGATCAGGGTATGCGCCGGAACTGTGGCAAGTGTTTCAATCTCCTCAACCTGACCTGTATCCTGAAAATAAACTGGATAACATTGAAGCTCCATTCAGTCAACCAGATAAGAGCATGCAGACTGCGCCGGAAATATCATAAATTATGTTTTTTTCATGTCTAATCAAAAAGATGGCACATAAACCGCGTGTCTGTATTTTTTCTTCCACCTCATAGTTTAAGGAGAACGCTGATCTATGGGCACAAAGGGACGTCTGCGCGGCCCTATGTATATCTGCCTCGGACGCCCTATGCGGCGCATGGGGTCTTCCTGCATCTCCTTCCAGTGTGCAATCCAGCCTGGAAGCCTTCCAAGTGCGAACATGACAGTGAACATGTTTGTCGGAATCCCTATGGCCCTGTAGATGATTCCGCTGTAGAAATCAACGTTGGGGTACAGGTTACGTTCTATGAAATACTGATCGTTCAGGGCTATCTCTTCAATTTCCCGTGCTATATCAAGCAGTGGATCATTTACATTCAGGACCTTCAGCGTTTCGTCACATGCCTCCTTCAGTATCAGTGCCCTGGGATCATACGTTTTGTACACCCTGTGGCCAAAGCCAGAGAGCCTGAACGGGTCATTACGGTCCTTTGCCTTGGCAATGTATTTTTTCAGGTTGTCCTTGTCCTTGTGAATTGTTTCAAGCATCTTGATCACAGCCTCGTTGGCGCCGCCGTGAAGCGGCCCCCACAGGGCGTTGATACCTGCGGATATGGAGGCATAGAGGTTGACGCCTGCGCTTCCCACAATCCTTACCGTGGATGTGGAGCAGTTCTGCTCATGGTCAGCATGGAGTATCAGCAGTTTGTTCAGGGTGACCACAACCTCGGGCCTGACCACATAGGGACGCACCGGGCTGTCAAACATCATGTTCAGAAAATTCCCGCAGTATGAGAGGTCAGCCTTTGGATAGACAAGTGGATGCCCCATGGATTTCTTGTATGAGAAAGAGGCGATTGTGCGTATCTTGGAAATCAGCCTGGCACTGGTAACGTCAATGTCCTGCAGGGGGTCTTCCCCCATCTCTGGGTAAAAATTGCAGAGCACATTCACCATTGAAGAGAGAATGGACATTGGAGTGGCGTTAGGTGGAAAATGATCAAAGAAGTGGATCATATCCTCGTGAATAAGGGCATACTGGCCAAGCAGATGCCTGAAATGATCCAGTTCTTCCCTTGTGGGCAGAGAGCTGTGAAGCAGCAGATATGCCACCTCCACAAAAGTACATCTCTCAGCAAGCTCCTTTATATCATAGCCCCGATAGTTGAGAATTCCCTGTTCTCCGTCAAGGTACGTTATCTCACTGAAACAGGAGCCTGTGTTGGTATAACCGCTGTCCAGGGTAATAAAGCCGGAATCCGCCCTTAGTGAACGTATGTCAATGGCCCTTTCCCCTTCAGACCCCTCTATGATGGGAAGATGCAATATTTTGCCGTCTAGATCAAGCTGCGCGGTTCTGCCCGTGGCATATCTGTCAGGTTTTTTCATGTATTGCTCCCGGTGTACCTGTTAACTGATTTGACACGTATCTGCTCAGAGGGTACTGCAGATGCAAGGCGGAGGGGGCGAAGGCGTACTTCCCGTACTTCGAGCCCCAGACAACGCAGCAGATGCGGTACCCCCTGAGCAGATACAAAAATTTAAAGAAACAGCCTGCTATAATGGAAATTCCTCTTTTACAGATTTTCAGCAGATCCGACAAACGCTCAAGGTTTCATATCGCTCTGTCCTGCCTGTGCAATACCGTCTGAGCATGAAAGTCGGCTCAAAATTCAAAGTCGAAAGCATAAAAGGAAAAGGGGAAAAGAATATCCTCAGGGGCTGTCCCCCTTAGAGCTTTCAGCTTTGAGCTAAGGGACTGTCCAAAAATAACTTGCCGATTTCGCATCTCATCTTCAGGCCATCCTGACCCAAATCTGAGCGCGTCATCATCCAACTTATTTTTGGACAGCCCCTAAATTCACAGTAACTATCTCTCAGGGGGCGGAAGATGCTGCACACCGGCAGGGTCAGAAATAAATTCCTCCTGTACTCCCGGCCACAGCAGGCTATAGGTCCCCTCTCCCCAGCAGATAATTAATGAATGGGCATTCAATCGAAAGAATAACATATATTAAAAAGACGAAAGTTGCAAAACTTTCATGATAGAAATATAAAATACATGCAAAAAAATGCGGGCATGTCCTGCACAGAGACCTGAGACGGACAGAGGAGGAGCAATGAAGAGATTTTCCCAATACATGAACAGGGAAGTTATTCACGAAAATGTAAAGAATCAGGAAAAGCTGAAGGACTTTGGCATAACCTGCCGTTATCTCCCTGATCCACCGGAAGATTTTGATGAGTATGAGTTTGGAATAGACTACCTGTCAAGCCAGGACAGAGCCGTGGCCGTGACCATTGAAAACGGTCACATCAGCCGCATGCTATTTGGCGCCACCGTACCTGATAACCCTGACATGCTGAAACCCCTTAGTGACCAGGAATTGAATGATCTGCTGGAAAAAAGAGGAGATGACCTTATAAAATTTTTCCAGTACGTAACGGGCTGAGATGCTGCGCTTCTGCCATGGACATCATATCAGACTGACCACGTAACAGGCCACGGCCCCATCTTCTTCGATTATATGCAGAAAATTGGAATAATTTCAGACACACACGGCACGCTTCGTACTGAGGCAATTGACGCCCTTCAGGGTGTGGACATGATAATCCACGCCGGGGATTCAGGCGGCCCGGCTATTCTTGAAGAACTCTCCTCCATAGCGCCTCTATATGCTGTGAGGGGAAACTGCGATTTCGGTCAGTGGGCCTACTCCCTTCCTGCTGACAGGGTTGTGGAAACAGAGGCAGGGCTCATCTATGTCCTGCATGACCTTCACCGTCTCGGGCTTGACCCGTCCGCAGCGGAGATAGCTGCTGTGATACACGGGCACACTCACATGCCCTCTGTTTCGTACAGGGGAAACATACTCTATCTCAACCCTGGAAGCGCAGGCCCAGTTCGTGCAGGCAGGCCGGTTTCTCTGTCAATACTCGACATAGATGATGACAGGAAGATGACACCGAGGCTTATTACACTGCAGGATGGATAGTTCAGACATCATTCTCGTTCTGTGCCTTTACTCCGAGACTGTGAAGCAGTATGCCCATTGGACAGAATCCGGTAAGTGAAAATATTATCATGTTACATCCTGCCAGCAGCGGCAGTATGAACCAGTAAGGGTGAACCAGCAGTCCCAGGGTTATTCCACCTGTCACAACGGTTCCTGCAATGAGCCAGATTATACGTTCAAGATACCAGTGATCTGTGCTTGCCTTCCACATATTGTAAAATCTCCTGTAAACGCATCTTTGTTAGTAAGGGGCTGCCCTCTGATATGTGCCCTGCCTTACGCTGAGGCAAGCTCCTTTACCTTCTTGAGCCCTTCCCTTGCACCCATTGCCACTATTGTATCCCCGCCATAAAGTTTTTCGTCCGGGCTGAGCTTTATAGACATACCTGTTTCCCTGTGATACACGCCAAGGACATTTACACCTGTTCTCTCCCTCAGTGCGATCTCCTTCAGGGTTACACCATCCATTTCCGAGCCTGGCTGAATGGTGATCTGCTCAATATTCAGATCCATGTCACATGTTTCCGTGGCAAGGTCAAGGAATTCCGTCACAGTAGGATGCAAAGCTGCAAGCACCATGCGTTTTGCACCGATCTCATAAGGTGTTATCACCTTGTCAGCACCTGCCTGTATCATCCTTTTCTCCACAGACATCTCACTCGCCCTGGTAAGGATAAATATCTCCTTGTTAAGTGACCTGGCAATCAGCACCACATACACATTTGACGCGTCAGAAC
>WFRQ01000532.1 GCA_015486425.1 Deltaproteobacteria bacterium
AGGTGAGGAGGTATTTATGCCACTTGAGCAGCATGAAGTTGAACAATTAGAACAACGCATTGCGCAACATATCAAGAAGCATCTGTCTGAATGGCTCTCTGAAATGAGCTATGCCAAGCCTCCCCAGGTCTGTGAAAGATAACTCAGGGAGCGCGTATCTGCTCACAGGGCACCGCATCTACTGCGTTGTCAGACGCTTGAAGTACAGGAAGTACGCCTGCGCGTCCTCCGTCTTGTATCTGCAGCACCCTGTAAGCAGATACAGAAGAATTTGCACGGACTTATTGAGAAATTACGGGTGCGCATGATCCGTGTGGAAGAAGAGCTTAAAAACCAGCGTGAGCTGATAATGCAGTTCATGCAGCAGGTTGATAAGCGATTTGAGTTGATGAAAGACGATATGGACAGACGCTTTGAGCAGGTTGACAAACGCTTAGAGCAGGTTGACAAACGTTTTGAGCAGGTGGATAAGCGATTTGAGATGATAGACAAACGCTTTGAGCAGGTTGACAGGCGATTTGAGCAGGTTGACAAACGATTTGAGGAAATAAATAACCGGTTGGACAAATTCATGAGGTGGTCTTTTGCCACTACCCTGACCGTAGGCGGACTGATTGTAGCTGCGATAAAATTACTCCCTCCTTTTTAGGTCCTGGATTGAACGCTTGCCCGGATTTACTGCATATCCTCAGTAATAAGCTGGAACTTCGAGTTTATAGTTCCCAAACTGGAGTTTGGGAACGAGCGGATGGTGCGCAGTGCGCACCCTACAGCGAATAAAAAAACAGAGACCACTGAATCCCACATTCGCTCAAGCCAGGTTATCTACAGATCAGACAGAACCGCTCCATTATTGCCTTTACATAAAGAAAAAAAGATAATAAACTTTCTTTATGAAAAAGAAAGATGTGATAAAATCTCTTATTCGTGAGTTCCATCACCGCGCAATTCCAGATTTTATTCCGAGATTGATCCCGATCCCTGATGGCCTTGATAAAATCATCACACTTATTGGCCCAAGACGCAGCGGTAAAACCTTCCGTTTGTATCAGATAGTTGCTGAGATACTGAAGACACATCATAAAGAGAGCATTATTTTCCTTAACCTTGAAGATGAACGTCTTGATCTTTCTGTCCATGAACTTGATCTGATCATTCAGGCATACAGGGAACTGTATCCTGAACAGGACCTTTCAGAATGTACATTTTTCTTTGATGAAATCCAAAACGTTACAGGCTGGGAAAAATTCATCCGCAGGGTCTATGATACACTGTCCCCGCACATTTTCCTTACCGGTTCAAACGCCAAGATGCTAAGCAGTGAAATTTCCACATCTTTGCGTGGCAGAAGTATCAGTTATGAAATATTTCCTCTGAGTTTCAAGGAATATTTAAGGTTTAACAATATATCTTATGACCGATATATACCGGAAATTCAGGCGCAGATTTACAACGCCCTTGATGACTATATGGAATATGGTGGGTTCCCTGAACTGGTTAACATCCAGGATAAAGAAATAAAATTCAAAATTTTGCAGGAGTATTACCAGGTAATGCTGTTTCGTGATCTGATCGATCATTATGCAATAAAAAACATTGTTGCCTTGAAATATTTCCTGAAACGACTCATGGCAAGCGCAACCAAAGAAATATCCGTTAACAGAATTTTTAATGATTTGAAGTCCGCTGACATCAGGATCGGCAAAAACAGCCTGTATTTATTTCTTGATTATGCAGAATCAATCTTTCTAATCAGAACTCTGCCAAAATTATCTTTTAAACTCCCGGTCCGGGAATTTGGTGAACGAAAATTATATGTGATAGATACCGGGCTGCTCAATTCCCTCATTTATCGCTTCACCGCGGACAGGGGCAAGGCTGTGGAGAACATAGTGTACTGGGAGCTGCAAAGGAGGCAAGAACATATTTTTTTTATTAAAAACGGTTTCGAGTGCGACTTTGTTAGCATGTCCACAGATGGCTCAGCCTATAATGCAATTCAGGTCTGTATGGATTTACACGATTCACTAACCAGAAAGCGTGAGATAAAAGGACTGATAAGCGCCTGCAGGAAACTTCATCTCAACAGAGGAACCATTATCTCCTTTGATGAACGGGATGAGATCACAGAACAGGGGATAAACATAAAAGTGATACCACTTCCACAATTTCTCTGTGAAAACGAGATACGTGACACCATGCAACAGAGTTACGAGTGAAGATGAAATACTCTGCCATTACTGTTATTGTTCTTATACTGCTTGCGCTTTTTCTGCCCAAACCACTTATCTATTCTGAAAAACCTGAAAAATCAGATGCCATAATGCTGATTACAGGCCCTGTGATGAAAGCCCGCCAGCAATATGCCAGGGAACTGCAGCAAAAGAAGTATGGCAGAATAATACTTGTCCCTGCCAGCAGTAAAATCATCAACAGCGATGGCAGGACAGTAACCTTTAATAAAGCGATGCGACACGATAAAGGCAGATCAGCCTCTGACAAAACCCGGGATATCCAGCATTTCTGCAAATATATGGAAGACACCCACAGGGAACTCATTCTGGGTAAAAGAATGATGCTGGCCTTGGGGCTTCATTCCGTCATTATAGTAAGTTCACCCTATCACATGAGGCGCATACGCCTCATTGCCAGCCGCGTGTTTGATTCCAGGACCTTCAGGCTGAATTTTACAGCCACACCCTATGGCCCGCGTCCATCTATGATGTGGTGGGCTGACAGGGACCAGAGATGGTGGGTTTTTAATGAGTGGATTAAACTTGCGTGGTTTATTATATATGCGCCTTTCTGTAATACCTGAGAGGTTCCTCTGATTATG
>WFRQ01000533.1 GCA_015486425.1 Deltaproteobacteria bacterium
CAAAAAAGTATGGCAGGTGAAATGTATACAACGCCCGCTACGTGCAATAGTTTGATAGCACAATATTTCTGACGGAGATTATGACCGTGGGCAATTGTGCTTACGAATTCTGCAATGCCCCTTGTCATAGGTCATAAGCGGGGTTTTAAGCCGTGACCATAACCTTCTTTAGTCAAGCTACTGTATCCATTCCAGTCATCAGTTCTGCTATTGGCTCCCGGCTTGGCTATTCCTTATGTAGTGGCCACTTGAGTAAGTGTGTTCACCAGTTATGCTTTTTCCCCTTGACAATTTCAAATCATCCCACATAAACTAAAAATAGAATGGCTAAGGGTTGTTTGTGTCGTTTCCCCGGCAGCTATATAGTTCCAATGTAACTTCTCAATAAGTCAGTACAAATTCTCCTGTATCTGCTTACAGGGTATTGCAGATACAAGACGGAAAACGCGCAGGCGTACAATACCTACTTCAATCATCTGACAACGCCGTAGATGCGGTACTCCGTGAGCAGATACGTTCCAATCGTTCAGTTTCATCTGCATCACCTGTAATATTGCTATAAAAACAGGTATTCATATCCCTGTTCTGTTTCAAGCAGCAGAATTATCTTCTCCGCCATCTTCATTATCAATTTGCATAAAAAAAATTTTTCGGTTGTGGTACCATTTTTAACTTCCTGCCTCAGTTAACTGAGTAGGACAAGATAATGCAAGTCTGAGGGTTCAATTCCATTGTGTATCAAAAGCTGACCAGTATTTTATATATAAAATCAATATGATATGCGCGCTATCATGATTCGTGTCGTCGCATTATCCATCGTTTAAGAAACTAAAAAAATAAAGAGCTATCCGTTTATCATGTTGAAATAACAGTATTGGTTGAAAATTGGCAACTCGCGGCAAAAACGATATTTACAACATATTGATATAAAAAGAATTTTGGGGAATACAATTTAAAAAATACGTAATACCAGCATGTTAAGAACTGCGACAAAATAGAATTGCACCCCAAGGAGGATGCCATGTTAAAGAGATTCTTGAAGTTGTCATTAATCTACAGTGGCCTGTTTTTTTTACCTGTACATCACGCCTGTTATGGACAGGAACTGCCAAGGTTTAATATCGATGCCATTCCCGCGCTTACAGCGTTACAGGACACGCCATGCGAGTTCTTTGTGCACTGGGATGATGAGAGTGCTGACTTTGTGGCAACGTTTGACAGGGAGCCTGCAGGTGGCTACCAGATAGAGGCCAGTTCTTCCACGGACTGGCTATTCAGTTTTACGCCGGATGCTGCTGATAAAATGCCTTTTCTGGTCACTATCACGGCGGAATCAAATGGCGAAGCAGTTTCCCATTCATTTACTATTACCCCTATAGTACATCTTCCGCCGGAGCAGGACGTTTTTCCCATACAGTCCCATACTCAGCCCGGCACTGTGGGTGAAACCGGCATCGAAATTTTTGATTCCCCCAGTCTTGTGCATGAAAATTTTAATTACTCCACGCGTATCACCCATAAGCTCCGGATTATCGGGCAGGAGGTGGTCTTTGAGCAGGGTAATGAGAATGGTCTTTATGAATCTTATAATAATCGAAGGGATATCAAACAGTTTGAAATCATAGCGGAAAGGGTGATTATAAGAAGCCCTCTTCATCTCAAGGAAACTGATGTTATCATTAATGCCAGGGAACTCAGATTCGAGGGTCAAGATGCTGAAATCATAACCACGCCGGAGGAAAAAACCGGCAGGCCTCCGTTTGTTAATGACGGCACTGCTATGCCTGGCAGTGATGGTCTAAAGGCCGGGGATGTGGAGATCAACATAGAATCTTTTTATACTGACAGCGGGGATATTCATTTTGACCTGTCAGGCGGTGCAGGGCAGCCATGCGAGGATGGTCAAGATGGAGTTAATGGAGTTAGTGTAGATTCCTACTGGAAAACATTTGAATGGACTGATTCAGGAATACACTTCTCATGGACCGCCCCGGGTGATCAATACATAATCTATGAAGTGGCTTATTGTACATGTGCCTTTGGTATTCCAATATTTGCTTTTGAACGTGGGACTAAAAACGGTTACCCGACGGATGGTACGGATGCCATTCCTCCGGGTGAGCCAGGCGATGGAGGCGATGCAGGTATTCTGATTTCAAATTTTCCTCTGGACCCTTATGTATTGCACAATGCAGGGGCCCCTGGAGCTCCAGGTGAGACTCCATACAACAGAGGTTACTATAGAGGCGGGTATGCCGGCCTACCTCACAACTGGGTGAAGAAGAAGGCAAATTACTGCTTTAGTGCGGGTTTCTCAACACTTTCCAGTGGCACTACCGAGCCAGGCAGTAATGCTTCTCTTAATCATGGCTCAGCCGGGACAGCCCCTGCATTTCCTCCCATGGTCGACCAACCGTACACCTGGCTAAACTCTTATCTTCTTAACATGGTTCTTTCTGACGCGCGTAACGCGTATATCAGCGGTAGAATAGATTATGCAGAGCAGAGACTGAATGAGTATTCAGGTATCATGGAAGAATATCAGACGGATGTTACGTGGAACGACCTTTCCCCGGACGAACAGTATGAACTGCTGCAGATGTATGATGAGATGCAGATTCTTCTGCACCGCATAGAAGACGGGCTGGATTATTTCGGCAACTCTCCAGGCTGGGTGCCCATGCTGAGTTTTGAAGTAAATGCCGCAGCATTTGATCAGGAGGTTGACCGGTCCATCAACATGCTCTACCTCGCCTACTGGATAACAAACAAGGCCCACACCGAGCAGCAGCGGGTAGACGCGCTTTCCGCAACGAGAGATCAGTTAAGGCTGGAGATGGAACAGGCCAAGCTGGACTATGACGATGCCGCGGCCAGAATCCCTGTGATGAGAAACAAGGCGCAGGAGATGCAGACCCGTACCGAAGAGCTTCAGATTGCTCTTGAGACAAAGGAGACTGAACTCAGGAGTCAGGCAGTAAATAATACAAGACCGCCCTGGTGGGAGGTTGGCATCAGGATGGGGCTCAAAACGGCAGGTACGATCTGCAGTATGATTCCGGTTTATCCTCCGCTTTTCCAGACAATAGGGAGTGGATTGACTCTTGCCAGCAATTTTGATCCTGACCAGCCGTGGGATACAATAATAGGAGCTGCTGATATTACAACGGATTGTTTCAGCACCATGTTCGATAATGCTGTAGAAGATCAGCAGAACAAGCTCAAAGGCATTGACCCAAACAGTGCTGAGTCAAAAAAGATTGAATATCTTGGAGCAATGCGTGATGCCAGCAAGGGCATGTCGGCAGGATTGACAGACATGAAGGGCTTTCTGAGTAATCTTGAGGCCCCTGCCGAAGAGATTGATGCCGAGCTTGAGAAACTCAAGAGCGAGTCAGGAGAATACAAATATCTGGTTCAACAGATCAAGGACCTGCTCAAGGATAAGTATGAGTTTATGCAGGAGCTTGCCGCAGTCATGCAGAGGGTGGCTGATCTCTCTAATACCATAACCCAGGATATCATTGCCATTGACGCAATGAACAGGGATATATCAGCAGGAATAGCAGTGCTTGACCCAAAGGCAACAATGTACCTGGAAAAGATGGAGCGTCGTGCCTATGACAGGTTGCTTAAGTATCATTACTATATGGCCAAGGCCTATGAATACCGGCTGCTCAAACCTTATACCGGAAAGCTTGATTCCCAGTCATTAATCAATAAATTCGAAGAGATAGCCGATCTGAATTCGGATCATTCCATATCACCTGAGCAGTTTAATACCTTGAAAAGTATTTATAAAGATCAGCTTGCCGCAGTTGCTGAGACCATACTGGATGATTACAACGCCAATCGGCCCGAACTTTCTGTTCCGGTGCGTTTCAATCTTACCGAGGGTGAACTGGAAAAACTGAACAGTGGCGAAAGCGTGAGCCTGAATCTCATGAATCTTGGCATTTTTCCCTTGAGCGATGAGAATATCCGTATAGTAGGTTTCAAAGTATATTCCATCAGCACTGTTCCTGTTGGCGGAGACTATGGAACTGTTGCCTATGTTGATCTTAAAATAGAACATTCCGGAATATCCTTTATTAAATCAGAAGGGGAAGTACTGCAGTTCAGGCATTACAACAAGGATACTACCAATCCCATAGTGTGGGGGGCAAGGTTCGATCCGGTTGACGAAATAATTGACCCGGTTGAACCGAGTGCGGCCAGTGATTCTCTCCTGCGAAGCCTTCTTGGAGGGAATGCCCCGGACGATATCATGCTCTATTCCAGGCCTTCTGCCTGGACTGATCTTGCAATATCCAGGAGCGTCACCAACAATAACGGCCTGCCCATTAATATAACGGGAATAAGGCTTGAGCTGATCTATGACTTTACTCCACAGAACACCACCCTGGACCTTGTTGATATCATGAACAATGTTTCAATGGCGTATTTATACCGTCAGGATGATGTGGCGGTTGAAGATGCTGATTTCACCCCGTACTTTGTTCTTGATATGCCGGATGTCAACCACAGGCAGGATGCCAGGGGCCGATTTTTCAGGATATTTGCCCACAACAGTTCAGGTTATGTAACAATTACCGCCCAGCCCAGGTATGGAAACTGGTATTTCAACAAGTGGACCAACCGGTACGGTTTTGATCTTCCCGGGGGGCCTTTTAACAGTCCGGAAATCAGTCTCGCACTCACTGAGAACCAGGCAGTGAGCGCCCAGTATATTGCACAGAGCCTCTATTTTGATATAAATACAGATGGTGATGTTGACGGGACGGACCTTTATGCCTTTGCCGAAAAGGTCCGCAATTCTGAAAATGGTCTGGCCACGGTCATGGATTTTGCAAATAATTTTGGTCATGAGCAGAATTTCGCTGGCCCGACCGCTGAAGCATTTTCTCCAGATTCAAAGAGTGCTGTATCAAATGGGAGAAATATTGAATGGATAAGATAGTTAATTAATAGCGTAGAAAAGAGGTATCTGCTCAGGGAGTCAGGGGATACCGCATCTGCTGCGTTGTCGGGGGGCTCGAAGTACGGAATGTACGCCTTCGCCCCCTCCGCCTTGCATCTGCAGCACCCCTGAGCAGATACGTGTCATGAAAAAATGTTGTGTGAAAAGCGACTTTTCGTTATGGAAATGCATCCTTGAGGGGGGAGCAGTTACAAAATTATAAAAATGAAAGAATCTGACTGGAAAATATTCAAGCAAATAAAAGAAAAGGCCATTGAGACTTTTTGCAATAATGCATTAACTCAATACGAAAAGATCATAAAGAATAAAAATGGAAACTCATATGAAATATATATGTATTTATATAAATCGGTAATAGACACAGATAAACAAATGGCGTTGTTATTTGATGGGCAAAGTAGATCAAAAGCAGCATTACAGCTACTGGCTATCAGAGCTGAGGGATTAGCGGATGAAACATTATTAAAAAAACTTTCAGATGAGTTCCTCCAGTAAACAGACCCGTCACGTGTTAATTAGTGACATGCCTGATCGGGCAGAAACTTTTTGAGGCTTGTTCGCGAGAAAACCTGCATATTAATGTTCGGGAGACCTCATAACAGTTTCAGAACCAGTCTCAAAAAGTTACATATCTGCAGCACGTTATGATATTGGGACAATCAGCACGGCATCCAGTGGACTCCCTGCATGTCTATGCGGCATTGAACCATTGACTCAGGGCCGGGGAGATGCGGCAGGTGCGCAAACTCCCTTCTTGAAAGTACAGCCCGGATATTATTATCCCCAGGTAGCCTTAACATGGCTTCAACGTGACTGCCGCTGAAGTCAATGCGTTTTAAAACAGCCTTTCCCTCGTACAGGAGGCGGGAGCATGGATGGCATGAAGACTGCTCAATCATCACCGCCCAGTCAGGCACTGAAATAAGTATGGGGCCATGCGATTTGTTCGGGGCTGGTGAAAAATTTTCCGCAGCAACACTGCCAAGCCCCTTCATGCACACCATGCCTGAGCCATCCACATACGCAGGGATAAAATTCCGGATCCCAAGCAGTTCCGCCACGAAACGGTTATGCGGGCAATGCAGTACCTGGTCTGGCGGACCCTCCTGAAGTATCTGACCGTCTTTCATTACCGCAAGTGTGTCAGCCAGCAGAAACGCCTCGCTGAGATCGTGGGTAATGTGCAGAACTGTTATGCCGAGAATTGAATGAATGCGTTTAAGCTCTGCCTTGAGCCTGTCACTCGTAAGCCTGTCAAGGGCACTCAGTGGTTCATCAAGAAGGAGCATGTAAGGCTTCATCACAAGTGCCCGTGCAAGAGCGGTACGCTGGCGCTCTCCACC
>WFRQ01000534.1 GCA_015486425.1 Deltaproteobacteria bacterium
CAACAAAACAGGCCTCCTGCATCTAAATACAGGAGGCCTTTCCAACAAAATGCAAACTGGTTCAGATCAGCACCGGCTGAAAGAGAGCCTGCACGCTGCCACACACTTTTCCAAAGCAGCATGCCATCTGCGCATATTATCCTGTGGGCAGGTCATGGACATTGATATGGCAGTCAAGGCATTTCTTAAAATGCTTGAGCATGGCCGGATCGTGTGGCTGTCCGTGACATTTCGAACACTTCGGAATCTCTCCGTGTCTGGGATGACATTGCGCACAGTCAACCTTACCATGTTTGCTTTTTGTATGTTTCCACTCCTTATAAACACCTGAATGGCATGTGGCACAGGTTGCGGCATTTCCCTTGCCATATGTAATCTGAAGCGGCTTGTGCACAGGGTGACATGACTTGCATGCCGCCAGGCCCTGATTGGGAATATGCGGCTTATGACATTTGAAACAGGTTGGTATCTGCCCATGTGTCTCATGGCACCTGGCGCATCCAAGTTTTGTATGTTTGCTTGGATATTTTTTCAGCTCGGAAGCAGGCCCTGGATGACACTTGCCACACCTTGATTTAACATACTTTGTATATGGTATGACAAGAGGAGTATGGGGATTCTGATGGCACTTCAGGCACTCGGTCACTTTGGGACCATGAGGCTGGTTATGGCAGGATGAGCATTTGGGCATAATCTCATTCCAGTTATTCCGCACAGGGTTGTAGGAATGAAACTGCTTGTGACAGTTACGGCATACGAACTTGTGCTTACCGCCGTTTGACCTGAGCTCCATGTAAATTGATTCGTGACACTGACCGCACTGAACAGCAGTGAAAGGCTTGGGGATGGTTGCGTACACATCGCCTGTATCTTCCGCACTGGTCTGCGCTGCCTGGGCAGGGGCCTTTGCGGCCTCAGCGGCCTGTTTTTTCTCTGCGGGACCTGACTCCTGCTGCGCAGGCTCTGCCTGTTGCCCTGCGGCTGCTTCCTGCTTCTGCACTCCAGTCTCAGCCTCTGAATGCTGCCTGTTTCCTGTTGCAGCGCAAGACGAAAACAGGAATACGGAAAAGATAAGACTGAACAGGATCAGCAGGCACTTGACTCTCCCTGATAATTTCATAACTGCCTCCTCCCGGGGCATTCAAAACGCCGCGGCCTGTGCTGCGACATGAATTAAGCCCCCTCCACTCTCGTGAATTTACACATATATATCCCGACATCTCCCTGTCCGTAAAGGCAGAAAGCCGGAATATCAGTCTGCAATTCAGACAGACCGGAAAATGGCCATGCCGGTAACTGACAGACCGGCATGGCCATGAAGCTCATGTTTACTTCTTCCTACCTTTGCTGCCCCAGTCATTAAGATCATGCGGATCCTTATGACAACTCAGACAGGTCGGGAACTTTGAAAGAATACCCTTTGGATGTGGTGTCTCGCCATGACACTTCTGACACCTTGGCACTGTCTTGTGAACATCGTTATGACACTGCACACAGGTAAGCTCGTGGTGCTTGGTGGGGCTTGCAGCAAGCAGCCTGACCTCCTTGCTGTGACATGCGCCGCAGTCCTCGTTGGGAGTATCCGGACCGTAGGTCACAACAAGCGGCATGTGGGCCTTGTGACATTTGTGGCAGTCATCCCCTGTCATGTCAGGCGTGTGAGGCTTGTGACACTTCAGGCATGAAGGAACAACACCGTGGGCGCTGTTGTCATGACAGTCTGTGCATGCCATTACAGTATGATGACTCTTGTGTTCCTCAAGCTGCTGACCTTCTGTGGGGTGACATGTCAGGCATACTGCCTTTTCCTTTTTACCAAGGGTCAGTTCAAGCGGAGTATGGGGGTTTGAGTGACACCTGAGGCAGTTCTTGACCTGAAAATGCGGCTCTCCCTCGTGACACATGCTGCACTGGGGAATTACGCCCTCTGTCACCTTTGGAGGATGGCCCACGTGACAGTCCTGACATCCAATTTCGGTCTTGTGAGCCCCCCCGGCCCTCTCGATATCAGCCGGTTCCGTTGTATGACACATCACGCAGTCGTCATTTGTAAGAACAGGTATATCACCTGCAGACACCGGGGTTCCTCCCGCACAGACAACAGCCAGTAAAGCAGCCATCAAAGCCATGAACCATACCCTCGTAAGACATTCTTTCATTAGAGCCTCCTGAAAAATTTAGGTTTGTCCTAATTTGAACAATTGTCAGATTTGCCGCATATCCGTGAAAAAAGGCTCCCCACCATCACAGGCTGTGTGTGAGCTCCATAACAGAGGAGATGCGGTGAATATGGCAATCCATGATGGTTTCAAAATTGAAAGCTATAATCCATCTGACTGCTTTTCAGTTCAGTGAAAAAATAACCATGTAAATTTTGAAACGCTCAAATTAGTTTGCGTCTGCACGTTGATAAGCATACAGCAAAATTAACTGATATGATCGCAGGTTACAGCACTTCCTGCCTCCAGGCCCCGGCCTGACAAATCTGTCTGGCGCGCCCTGAAAGGACATGGCCCTGTGGATGCAGGAACAGCAACTCCCTTACCTGCGTTACCCTGAAAATTTACCATTCACATACTGAAGGCATTCATCCTTCTGCCTGACCGCATGAAAATGGCATTCACTCCGCTTAGGGGCTGTCCCCTAATAATTACAACAGATACATATTACCTGTAATTTTAAAAATTCCAACAGGCTGCACAGGGATTTAGGCAAATTACAGGATAACAATCACTTCATCCTCAGATTAACGACAACATGAGGTCTTTTCAAGCCTTCACTTGATGAGTAGTATGCTGCCTGCC
>WFRQ01000535.1 GCA_015486425.1 Deltaproteobacteria bacterium
ACGATATGCTCAGGCTGAAAAGGCACTGAAACAGGCAGGCGCGATGTTTCCCTCTGACCCTGCAGTAAAAGAGCTTTCCGTGCGGTTACAGGAGGCAAGGGCTGCATCCATGCTTCATATACTTCTTGATGGCGCCAGGGAGGCTGAAAGTAAGGAACAGTGGCAGCAGGCCATAAACCTGTATAAAAAGGCCCTTTCCACAGACTCCCTTTCGGTTGCTGCCAGAGATGGGCTGGCTCGTTCAGAAAAACGCCTTGCGCTCCAGAATGCCCTTGAAAAAATCATAAATAACCCCTGGAACCTTAATGAAAAGGGACCATTAAGAGATGCCCGGAACACTGTGCGAATGGCAGAGGCTGTTCCTGACCCTGGCCCGGTTCTTAAAAGGCTCACTGCATCTGCGCGTACTGTGCTTCGCCAGGCGCAGCAGAAGATCAGCGTTAAATTTGTTTCAGACAACATGACTGATGTGGTGATATATCACGTGGGCAGGCTGGGCAGGTTCACTGCGCGTACCCTGATGCTGAGGCCCGGCATTTATACCATTAAGGGGATGCGTGAAGGCTATCGGGATGTTCTCACAAAGATAAAGATAAAACCTGGCAGCAGGAGCATGAAAGTGGATATCAGGTGCAGGGAAAGGATAGCAGGTACGGAATAAATCATTAACTTTTGAAACGCTCAACTTAGGGACTGTCCCAAAATAACTTGCCGATTTCCGGTTTTATTATGTAGCGCGCCGCACGGATCCGCCCGTCATGGGTATATTTGAAGCAGGACCTAACCTGCCGGTTCCCAAACTCCAGTTTGGGAACGTACAATCAGAAGCTCCAGCTTCCAAACAATACCAGTTATGCTACGCAGCCGGTATTAAAAGGAATGAAGCAGGAGCTTCAGGCCACAGGGTACCCAAACAGGAGTTTGGGCACCAGCACAAATGATTTTCCACATTTTGAAACGCTCAACTCAGGTGTTAATATTGTTCACGACATGAACCGCTACTTTGAAATAATACAGAAAGGCAGAAAAACGTATCCTGAGAGGCGCGAGCTGCCCCTTTCCGTTGGAGGCTCTGAGCAGGCGCACATCAGGCTTGAAGGCCTTTCCCAGGATGTCTGTTATATCGGAGAGGATCACGGTCACCTGTTTCTGCAGCCGGTTTCAGACAGCATTGAGATATTTCACAACAACCAGCGGATAAATGCCTCTGTATGGATAAAGTCAGGTGATATTACACGCATTGGCCAGCAGATAATCAGGTATGACATTTCAGGAGACCTTGTCACCATAACAGTTGAGCAGGCAGGCGCCCAGGCGCCTGAGCCAGGTAAAGACCTGACACAGCAGCCGCCTTCCCCTTCCACCTCAAGACCTCTTCCCAGGGTGGCCTCCTCCAGAATGGAGCATGGCGGCGTGCCTTTGTGGGTAAAAATTGCTGTTCCCACAATTGGGTTACTTGCCCTGTTTGCCGCCTTTCTGCTTGCTGCAGTAAGCTTTGATGTAAAAATAACTCCACCACCGGAGAGGTTGTCATTCAGTGCCATGCCTCCTGTTCTGGAGCTTGGCGGACGTTTCCTTGCCATTCCAGGCAGATATATACTGCACGCGGAAAAACAGGGCTATCAGCCCCTTGAAGAAGAGATAGACCTGCAAAAAGGGAAATTGCATTTTTCCTTTAAAATGGCAGTTCTTCCAGGCGTTGCAGATTTTGCCACTGAGCCGGAACAGGGGGCAGAAGTCCGTATTGACGGAGTTTATATGGGGGTGACCCCTTTGGAAGGAATTGAAGTGCCTGCTGGCAGGCACAGGCTTCTTGTGGCGCTTAAGCGGTACAAATCAAGGGAGGCTGAAATAAATATAGAGGGAAAGGGACAGCACCAGCGTTTTCAATTCACCCTGGAGCCTGCGTGGGGAACTGTGCAAATAAGTACAGAGCCACCAGGTGCCATGGTTTCAATGGATGGCGCTGATACAGGAAAGCTTACCCCTGCCGACATGGAGATCATGGAAGGCGAACATGAACTGCAGCTTACACTTGAAAAATACAGCCCGGCATCTATTAAAATCAGCATAAAGGCAGGAGAAAACCTGACGCTTCCAGTTACGAAACTAACTCCGGCGCCTGCCACGCTTCAGATCACAGTTAGACCTTCCGGCGCAATGATTGCCATAGACGGTGTATATGCGGGCAAGACCCCGCTTGAAAAAAAAGTTCAGGCAGGCAGGGAGCATGTTCTGACTGCCACGGCTCCGGGTTATTCCACTGCTACACGCAGGCTGACAGTAGAGCCGGGTGAAGCCCGCAAAATAGATTTTAATCTCAAGGGCAGGTACGGGGCCATATTCATTACCACACAACCTGCCTCAGCCGAACTTTTTATAGACGGCAGGCGTCAGAAGAAAAATTCCGGCAGGTTTACACTGCTTGCTGTGCCTCATACAATCGAGGTGCGGGCACAGGGCCATGCCCCAATGACAAAGAGGGTAAATCCGCTGCCAGGAAGCTCTCAGTCAATTGACTTCAGACTTGGTACAGCCTCAGTCCGGGCAAAGGCTCCAACTGCGCTGAAACAGGGCGATCTGGTGCTGCTTCAGCCTGGCAGGTTTACAATGGGTTCTTCCCGCAGGGAACAGGGAAGAAGGACCAACGAGGTCCAGAGAAAGATAGTTCTTACC
>WFRQ01000536.1 GCA_015486425.1 Deltaproteobacteria bacterium
CCCAAACTCCAGGCTGGGAACGCATACCCGGAAGCTCCAGCTTCCAGACAAGGGCAGGTAATGCCGCACAGCCGGTATTAAAAGGAATGAAGCAGGAGCTTCTGTCAATTGGGTACCCAAACAGGAGTTTGGGAACCAGCACGAACGTGTCACGCCTCCGTCATTCCGGCTGGTTGCTATCCGTAATCCATAAAGTAAAATGCGGTAACTTGTTACCACTTATTGAGAAGTTACAATTCTGCAAGTGGTTCATTCCAGGTTCGAACAAAAAAGGGACAGCAACCCTCATCACTGCAGTAAACGTGGAGGCTCAACCCTGCGCTCTGCAGGAACATCGTCCTCATGTCCCTCCTGCAGTGGCTGATCTGTATCCATCACAGTGGCATGGTCAGTATCAGTGATGGTTTCCTGCACATTCTGCCTCGCTGATGCAGGCTCATCTTCAGTACGTGAACCAGAGCCGGCCTGGTTATCAAACAGACTGAGCTGGCCCTTTGAGAGAATTTCAAGTTCCTTGAGCTCCGTGCTGTCCGGCAGGGATTTAAGGTCCTTAAGCTGAAACAGTTCGAGGAAATATCGTGTAGTCCCATAGAGCAGAGGTCTTCCAGGCACGGCCTTTCTGCCCTGAATGCGTATGAGGCGGCGCTCCATGAGGAAACGCAGTGTGCCACTTGAATCAACGCCGCGTATTACCTCCACCTCAGCACGGGTTACAGGCTGCCTGTATGCCACAAGGGCAAGGGTCTCCATTGCTGCTCGACTCAGTCGGGCAGGCGCCTTCTGCCTGGCACGGACAACATATTTTTTCTGTCCGGGCCTCGTCCTAATGATAAAACCGCCTGCCACCTCGGCAAGTTCAATGCCACTTGCAGGCAAGCTATAACGTGAACGCAGGGCTTTGACTGCCTCCCTTACCTGAGAGGCATCAAACTCCTCAAGAATGGAGCAGAGACTGCGCATGGAAACAGGACGACTGCTTGCAAACAGCACTGCCTCCACAGCGGCTGCAACATCCTTTATATCAGGCATCATAGATTTTTCAGACATAAACTCTCATGTTTGCACTGCTCAGCCTGTGTACCCCCGGTGATAAAGCAATTAGTGGCTCAAAGTTCCTCAACCACCACGGTGCCGCTTACCTTTATATCCTTGCCTTCATCATCAATAAAAGAGACATAGGACCCGATGGTCTCCACCTTGAACCTGCCCTCCCACTGACGGATTACCTTGCCGCTGCAGTCATACAGGGTAATCTTCCTCTTGAGCCCGATTATATCGGATTTCATGTGTTTGAGGTTCTTGCGCTGTCTCTCAGTGCAGGAGGTCATGGAAAAGCTGAATGCAAGAATTACAAGCACTGACAGCAGGGCATACAGCCATCTTTTTCTGATATTTTTCATTATTTGAATCTCCCCTCAGGGACAGTCATTTTATTACTGTTCATTACCGTCTCGTATTTATTCAGCGCAGGTGAGCTGAACAAGAATGCCGTTTTCCTGCAACAGGAAAAACGCTGAACAGTTACACCGTCTCTTACGCGCTGCCCGCTGCCTCAAAACCCATATCAAAGGCCTTGAGGTTGGCATCAACAAACTTTTTCTTAACTGTCCTGGTAATGGTATCCCTGATCCTGTCTGCTGATATGGGCAACACGCCAGAGGCGCTGAGTGTGCCAAGCAGTACCACGTTCACTGCCTTTGCGGTTCCGGCCTCCTTTGCCAGAGAATCAGCATCCAGGGCCTTTACCTTCGCATAGTTATCTCTCATGAAACCTATCCAGTGATCAATATCAGGATATTCAGCCTGGCCAAGCTTAACGGTAAAAGGTTCTATAGGTACTGTATTTGTAACAATAACTGATTTACGTGAACATTTAACAAGAGCCCTTACAGTCTCAAGGGGCTCGAAACTTACAAGCACATCAGCCTCTCCGTCAGAGATAATGGGGCCTTTTATGCCTCCAAGCATGACTGTTGATTCAACCACGCCTCCACGCTGGGCCATGCCATGCACCTCGCTTACACACACATCCATGTTTTCCGCCATTGCTGCCTCACCAAGAAGCCTTGACGCAAGCAGGGTGCCCTGTCCTCCAACACCGGTAAAAAGTATTCTCTGCCTTTCCATTATTTCTTTCCTCCAACCCGCCTGTAATAAAGAACGCACGGGGCCTCGGCAACAACAACAGTGACACCGTCCCTGGATAGAGCCTCTTTCAGGGTTTCAACAGACTGGGACTTCTTGTAAGGATTTATTCTGTAAAAATTCTTTACACCGCATCCACGCACAACGTCTTCTATGGGGATACGGGGCTTGTCATATCCCGGAGGCCGGAGAGATATGCCGGGATTGGGCTGGTGGCCTGTCATTGCCGTGGTGCTGTTATCAAGGATTACAAGGCAGAAGCTGTGCTCATTATGCACGGCGCTGCACAGTGAGGATATGCCAGAGTGAAAAAAGGTGGAGTCTCCTATGAATGAGACTATCTTCTGGTCTGTGGCAATGGAAAAACCTGACGATGTACCCACGCTTGAACCCATGCAGAGCAGATAGTCTGCCATACCTATGGGAGGCAGCATGCCCAGGGTGTAGCAGCCGATATCCGTGGGATAGACAGTATTTTCAACCACTCCAAGCTCAGTAAGCGCTTCCTTGACCTCGTTGTAGGTCTCGCGGTGCGGACAACCCCTGCAGAGCGTGGGAGGTCTCATGGGAAGCTGTGGAATGGCTGAAAGGTCAGGCGCATCAACAGCCGGAATTTCCATTCCAAGCAGAGAGGCAATGGCATTTCGCACATGGGCAGGGTCAAACTCGTAGAGACGGGAGAAGTGACCGCTTGACTTACCAAGAATCTCCACATTCATCCCATTCCTGTGGGCAATTACCCTGAGGGCCTCCTCCTGGAAAGGCTCAAGCTCCTCCACCACCAGTACCCGGTCAAGCCCCTTGAGAAATGAGGTAAACAGGGCTTCTGGAACCGGATACGCAAAACCAAGTTTAAGAAATTTTACCTGGCCTGAAACGCCAAGCTCAGTTATGGCATCCTGCACGTAACATGCAGCAACGCCTGAAGCCAGGATACCCGTTGCAGCGCCACTGCCTGAAACAGTGTTAAATACAGATTTTTCTGACAGACCTGCTGCCTTTTCCTGCTGTTCCAGAAGAACCTTGTGCCTCATTCGCGCCACTGCCGGAACCGGAACCCACCGCATGGGTGTCTTTTCAAAACGTCCCTTCTGCCTGCGCTCTGCTGGCATGGGGCCAAGGGGCACAGGCCCCCTGACGTGTGCAGTCCTGGTTGTAGTACGAAGAATTACAGGCAGACCAAGCTCTTCTGACAAATCAAAGGCTGCCTTTGTCATATCCCTTGCCTCCTCAGGGGAGGTAGGCTCAAGAAGCGGCAGGCCGGAAAGCTTGGCATAATAGCGGTTATCCTGCTCGTTCTGGCTGGAATGCATTGAAGGATCATCAGCGCACACAATGACCATGCCGCCGCGAAGCCCGATATATGCCAGGGTCATCAGCACATCCGAGGCCACGTTCATGCCAACGTGCTTCATGCAGGTAAGGGTACGAAGGCCTGAAGCAGCGGCTGATGCAGCCACCTCCATTGCCACCTTTTCGTTGGTGGAAAACTCAAAATATATGCCGGAGTCCCTGTCCTGGGTTATCTGGAACAGATTATTGCCTATTTCAGAAGATGGGGTACCAGGGTATGAGGCAGCTACTGACATACCTGCCTCCACAGCCCCCCGGACTATTGCCTCATTACCAAGCAGGAGCATCTTCCTGCCAGGATCATCAGTTAAAAGCGGATGCATTTTTTAGTGTAATTCCTTTCTTAATATTTTATCCGAAAATACTTTCTGAATAATATTTTCATTGTTGGTTGTGCCCGCCTGGAAACAGCTCAAAGCTGAAAGCTCAAGGCTCAAAGTAAAAGACATGTTTTGATAGTTCCCAAACTCCAGTCTGGGAACCACAAATTGAAAGCTCCAGCTTCTTTACTTTCCTGGGCCTACAATTTTGCAAGGTGCAAAAACGCATTTTTTATTGTTCGTTGTGCCTGTCCCCGGAATGGCGGATGCCCTGGAAACAGCTCAAAGCTGAAAGCTCAAGGCTCAAAGTAAAAGTTTGTGCCAACCTTCATGACAGGGGGTATTGCACAGGCTGAGCTGTGCAATGTACAATTTTACTCAAATTGAACAGTTGTGGATTTGCCGCAAATACAGGGAATAAGGATTCCCGCCATAGTGTACCGAACCTGTGTTAATAAGGAGCAAGTTCCAGCATCTTTACAATGTTACCCTGAGCAAGACCTTTATCCGAGAGAATTGCAGCAGTTGAAGCATCTGTGCCAAAGAAATCCTTTACCTCAAGGTCGCCGGTGATTTTCCCAGGCCCGTACCCAAGGGAACGCTTTGTAATAGGATCAATAATCTCCCTGCCACGTCTGTATGCCCTCAGTTTATCGCCGGGCTGCAGCCCTGTCAGTCGTCCGGCATTGAGATAGACCCTGTTATCCTCGATCTTGATAATACGGCAAGACCAGTCAGTGGCCCTGACAACATCAGCAGATATCTTTTTTGCCACCTCATCAAACTTGTCAATGGTTGTAAGGTAGGAGCCTATCAGCACACTCTCAGTAGCGTGTATGACATCAAGGCGAAGTACAGATTTTTTACCCTGCCTCGACTCATCAGACTGGGGAAAGTATATCAGGATATAGGCCTGGATACCAACTTCAGAAGCTACCTCCCGCCTTGTTGCAGCGGATGCAAGATCTGCAACGTTCCTGCCCTGTTCCTGTAAAAACTGGGCAAGCTGTGCTGCGTCCACCGGCACAATACCATCAGTACGTCTAAGTGCGGCAGGAAGCAGTGAAAGCACATCAAGCCCCAGATCGCCAAGCAGGGACAGGAGCACCACCTTGCGGCGAAGAACCGGCATGCCATGGCTGTCCTTTGCACGCTCAGGAAGCCCCTGAAGGCGTTTTTCAAGCTTTGCCAGCCTCTCCTCAAGCTCCTTCTCCTTCTTGCTCTGTTCCGCGCTTCCCAACAGGTGTATGGTACTGCCCTCCCCTGCGGTTTTTCTGAAATAATTGGAATCGATGAGGAACGGAGATGCCTCTATCTCTTCGTTAAGAGCGTCAACCTCTTTCTTTTTTTCTCTCTCCTCCGGTGTCATCTTGGCAAGCTCGGCATCTTCCTTGGCCTGACTCTCCTTGGGCTGGAGCACTGTATCCTTGACATCCTTGAGGGTACTGCAGGCACTGCACATTCCAAGTAAAAGAAAAATGGCTGACAGCAGCAGCGGCAGTGATGTAATTTTCTTAAATCCGGTCATATTTTCAATTTCCTTCCTGAACAGCCTGCAAATCGGGCTGCGTCAGTCCGTAGAAGCATAAGCTATATCTTTTACCTTGAGCGTTTCAAAAATTATCGGGCCCCCATATGGCTGACTATAACGGGAATTCCTCTTTCGCAGATATGCAGCAAATCCGACAATCACGAAATCCAGGTTTTATGATGAGTTTAGATGCACTATAGATGGAAGGCAAATACAGGTCAAGGCACGTACCTGCCGCCTTCCTTAAAAGACCCGGAACCGCTTGAAGACAGTGAAAGCAGGCCCGAAAAGCAGAAATTAACAGACAGTGCATTTCCAGAGCAAATATCTTGACGCGTTTATGCAAAAATGTTATCCCTGCCTCGTTTCATTATGAGTCGGGACGTAGCGCAGCCTGGCAGCGCACCTGAATGGGGTTCAGGGGGTCGGAGGTTCAAATCCTCTCGTCCCGACCATTTTTCATTCACACCAAACGATTATCTTAGTCGAAATTTTTCTTTTTTACCCATTTCCCATAGCATTGAGCAGCCCTGCATAAAGTGTATCCACACGATTCATTAATTGCCTTTCTTACTGATTTTGGTCTGAAAGACCCCTATGCAGGTATTGTTAAAGGGGTAATCGCAGGCATCAACCCCTCGGCGAGAGTCATAGACATCACCCACGGCATCCCTCCACAGGACATCACAGTGGGAGCGCTTATGCTTAGAAATGCTATAGACTATTTCCCCTCAGGGACAATATTCCTTGCAGTAGTTGACCCTGGAGTGGGCTCACACAGACGCGGTATCATACTGAAACTTGGACAGTACACCTTTATAGGGCCTGATAACGGCCTTGTCACCGGCGTAATTGAACATGGGAAGCAACAGAAAACAGGATGCTGGTACATAGAAAAAAAAGAGTATAGCCTTGATGAAATAAGCAGTACGTTTCATGCACGGGACATATTCGGGCCAGTTGCGGCACACCTGAGCCTGGGCGTCCCGCCTGATAAATTTGGTCCCCCGTGCCCTGCGCCGGTAATGCTCCAATGGCCGCAACCTGTGACAGAGCCGGGCTCCATAACAGGCACTGTAATCCATGTTGATATATTCGGGAATCTTATTACAAGCATTCCGGCAGACATACTACAGGGGAAAAACATGGAAAGACCTGTCAGTTACGCAAACGTTCAGGGTTCTTCCACTGCGGTTCCTGTTGCCAGGACTTACACAGATGTTGAACCAGGAAGACCCGTGTGCCTGCAGGGAAGTTTTGGATTTGTAGAGATAGCAGTGAACAAGGGAAGCGCTTCTGAATTGTTCAAGGCTGGCAGAGGAGCCAGGGTGAAACTTCTATTCGCATGAAAACTGCCCTGCAATATTTATGGATTATAAGACCTGACGCCACGCCGCCCTTATTGACACTTAAACATGAACATAGTATAAGAGGCCGCTGTCACCGAAGTATGACTATATGATCCCTGCAGTTGAGTATTGGCTGGATTTTCCGCATATCCGAGAAAGAGGGATTCCCGTACTCTATTTGACCAAGCGGGAAACCCCATGACAATGGGCAGGGAATCTATCTGTATTAAAAAATTATGCTTGCCCCACAGGGCGCAGAACAAATAATGATTAAAAAAGATCAGGAGGACGGAATTGGCTAACCACAAATCAGCGCTTAAAAGAATCAGGCAGAATGAAAAACGGCGGATGCGTAACAAGATACGCAAGACAAGGATCAAGAACCTCATCAAAAATGTCGAAAGCGCTGTAGCAGAAAAATCTCAGGAAAATGCTCAGAGTGCGCTTCTTGCCGCTCAGAAGTACATTGACAAAATGGGCAGGACGTCCACCATGCACAGAAAGACTGCTTCCCGCAAGGTTGCCCGCCTTACAAAACTCGTCAATTCTCTCAAGTCTCAGCAGGGCTGAAATAACGGAATTAACGCAGAACGGAGCTGATTCCAATGTATTTATGCATTGGACAGGCTAAGGTGCTGACCACTGAGGCATATCTGATTTGAACAATTGTCAGCATTGCTGCATGTGGACGAAACAGGGCTCCCTGCTGTAATTGACTGTGCGAGGAGCAGAAAATAATCTTCGAAATTTTGAAACGCTGAAGTCAGATTATGGCCGGGGCATACAAACCGGCCTTTTCAGTATACACCTGTCACCCTGTGGTGGATTATCTCCGCCACGTTCCGGCTGAGTTTCCTGAGCGCGTCATTCTTGAGGCTTTCAGTTATCATCAGCTCCTTTGCCACATAGTAGTTCTCTTCCCTGTGAATATTCGGAAGCTGCCATATCTCCTCACCGGTCTTCCTGTCATACAGTTTTACAGAAAGGTCAGCGCTCACTCTCTCTTCAACCGCCCTGTCATAACTGATATATGCAATTCCTGAGACATGCACCGATTCCACATTCCCTGTAAGTATTACATCCGCGTCATCACGGGAAGTGAGCACAAGGCCGCTGTCACGCAGGAACTCCTCCCTCAGCGCCTCGGTAATCCAAATGCTCATCTCAGTCTCTGTGGTATTATTTTCCCAGGGCTCCACATAAACTGTATGTATCCAGTCAGGAAGATCCGCAGATGTCTCAACACGGTGATAACCGCACGAGACACATAGCATGGTCAGCAGGCACAGGAGTAATGCGTACCACAATTTTGAGACTCTGACCCAGCAAAACTGTCGGATATGTTCAGGAATAATATTCATTAATGATTATCTGCCAGAACTCAGCCTGCCACTATATTGAGG
>WFRQ01000537.1 GCA_015486425.1 Deltaproteobacteria bacterium
AACAGGATACAGGATTTCTTCCTTCAATCGTTCGCCGAACTGGACAACTATTTTAGCGTGACAGGAAGGACAGGTAAGCGACCAGCGGGAGACTCCGGAACCAGCGCCCCTTGCATGAAAAGGCAAGAAGATATTCATGGTGGCAGTCAGGACATCGGACCCTGGCAGGTAAGCGAACGAAGTGAGACTCCGAAGCCCTGCTTAAGATCGCCGCACTGTAAAAAATTCTGATTATAACGTTTTTCGGGGAGGGTAAAAAGTCTTAAATAACAAATGGTTGGCATTAGTTTTGATAAGGGGTAGATGCGAATATGTGGTAATCTTTAACATTATTATTAATTGTCATGTGGTCAACCATCTCATAACCATTTGAAAATATAGCAAATATACTCTCCCCTACATCCATTATAATCAGAATTTTTCCAACACGCAAGCTTCTACTCAGGGACTGTGAGGTAGTCCCTGAGTAGCTGTCCAAGAGAGCATTCCCCGTTTGTCCCAATATCATAACGTGCTGTAGCCACATATCCTCCAGCCTGGGCGTCCCCCTGAAAACTGTTACCTGATAATGGAAGGTCTTTGCTGGTGCCCAAACTCCGGTTTGGGTACCCATCGGTCTGAAGCTCCTGCTTCTTTCCTTATTGATACCTGCAAGGTGGGGCATATGTCCCTGCTTGGAAGCTGGAGCTTCCGGGTGTACGTTCTCAAACTGCAGTTTGGGAACGAGCGAATAATAATTGTCCGATCTCCTGCTTTCCCATGCAGGGTGCGCACCGAGCGCCTTCAATATTCCGCATATGCTCCGGTTCGGGTACCAAAGTATAGCAGGCTACTGGCAGAGTCTCTCTCTATAATGGAAGGTCTTGGCGATTCAGGCAGGTTAAGATGACATAACAGAAAACGATTTGACAAAATGACTATCAATTCGTAAAATGATTTGACAAAATCAAGACACTGGTGCTGCCAGAATTGTAACTACTCACCCTCCTCCAAGAGAAATAACGGAAAGACGCTTTTCACGCAGCGTATCTGCTCACAGGGTGCTGCAGATGCAAGGCGGAGGGGGCGAAGTCGTACTCCCTGTACTTCGAGTCCTTCACAACGCAGCAGATGCGGTATCCTGTGAGCAGATACCACCTATGCTGAATAAATACTCAGAATTATGGATATAAAATACCTTTTAGAGCTGGATCAACTGGCTCGTCAGGAAGGGAAAAGATACACACGCAAACGGCTGCTCTATAATGATCTGGACAAAACAGCCGGCAGACATTTTGTGGGCATTGTAGGGCCCCGCGGCGCAGGTAAAACGGTTCTGCTGAAGCAACTGCTTCTGGAATGGGATAATTCATTTTATATCTCTCTGGACACTACTATCAGTGAAAATATATTTGATATAGCCAAATATCTTCATAAATCCCTCAAAATTGAAATTTTACTCCTTGATGAAATTCATTTTCAGGAAAATTATGATGGCGAATTAAAAAAGATTTTTGACTTCCTTGGTTTAAAGGTTGTATTCACCAGTTCAGTAGCTCTGGCCATGGCGCAATCAGCCTTTGACCTGTCCCGGCGTGTAAAACTCCTCAAGTTACCACTCTTCTCTTTCCGGGAATATATATGGTTTCACGCAGACATCCTTCTGCCGCCTCTCGGTCTGGAAGATATTGTAGAACGAAACTGGTCAGGAGATCACCTGAGGTACAGTTATTACTTTGATGAATATCTCAAGGGTGGTCTTTTGCCATTTTCCCTCGAAGAGCCTGACCCTCTGCCACTGCTGGAAAATATCCTGCAAAAAATTATCCAACGAGATATTCCCTCCATTGCTTCTCTGATGATTGATGAAATTTCTTTAATTGAAAAAACTCTTAAATTTATCGGAAAGTCAAGTGTGGATGGCATAAATTATTCTTCCATATCCAGAAATATCGGAATAACAAAATACAAGGCCGCATCTTATATCAGTCTTCTTTCGCAGGCTCTGGTACTGCACATTATTTTTCCCAAGGGAACAAATGTCATGCGGGAACCCAAAGTACTTTTTTCACCACCTTACCGCCTGCTCTTTAATGACTACGAATATGCCATCGGAGGGCTCCGTGAGGATTTCTGTGTAGAAATGCTCGCGAATGCTAAAATAGAATGCC
>WFRQ01000538.1 GCA_015486425.1 Deltaproteobacteria bacterium
CACGCTGTCCGCTTTCCTTCAGGATTACCGCCTGGTGGTAGAGCAGGGTAGGGTTATCCGGTGCCTTTGCTATGGCCTGGTTGATTACTTCCAGGGCCTTCTTTATGTTTCCGGATTTATAGTAAATCCATGCCAGCGTATCAAGGAAAGTGGGCGGAGGGTTGTCTAACCTGGCAAGTGCCTTATTTATAAGTGAAAGCGCCTTGTTTATGGTCTCTTTGTCTGTTCCTGTCTCCGCATAGAGAAACGCAAGGTTATTCATTATGATCACGGAATCAGGGTTCTTTTTCAGCAGTTTTTCATATATCTCTATTGACTTCCGGGGCTGGCCCGTCTGTTCATATAGTGAGGCAAGAAGTATCTGTGGTCCAGGTGCATCTGGATATTTCTCTGCGGCTTCCCTGAATGTTTTCTCTGCCTCTGCAGGGTCTCCGGTCTTTATTTTAAGTGCTGCAAGATTTCGGTATGGCACCAGCCATTCGGGTTTCAACTTCATGGCCGCTCTGAAATTTTTTTCAGCACCGGCGGGGTCATCTTTGGCCCACAGAATCATACCCATAAGGTTGTGCAGCGGCGCCGAGTCCGGAAGTTTATTCAATGCCTCCTCTGCTGTTTTTCTGGCAGAATCCATATCCTTCTGGATAATAAAGAGCCTTATCAGGCTCTGCCATGCGCTGAGGTCTTCAGGATGTCTGTTTATTATTTTTCTAAGCTGATTCTCTGCAAGTTTGTAGTTGCCGCTGGTGGCATGAGCCTGGGCGAGCAGCATCTGAAACCGCACATTATCAGGTTCTTCTTCTGTCAGTTGTCTCAGGATACTTACCGCCTTATCCCCCTGCCGCTGGACCAGGGCCATCTGGGCCTGGATGGTAAGCGCAGTCAGGTCCTTTGGATTTTCCTGAAGTACCTCATCAGTCAGTTGCTGCGCCTTGTCAAACCTCCCGAGATCAAAGTTGATCTTTGCCTCTTCATCAACAATAGCAAGCCTGGCAGGCTTTTCCATGTCATCAGAATAGCCGGCCTTTAGAATCTGCAGGGCATCATCACCCCGTTTGGTGCCTGCAAGCAGTTGTGCGAGTGACAGGCGTATTTTCAGATTTGATGGGTCTTTTTCCAGTTGGCTTTTAAGGATATGCTCCGCCTTGTCCACATTTTTCTGTCTCACAAGAAACTGGGCGTACAGGAGTACGATCTCCGGGTTGTTGCCTGATTTTTCAAGAGCGGTGAGCCAGTTTTTTTCAGCGCCTGCTATATCCCCCTTTTTTTCATAAAGCTGGGCCATTGTGGTAAAAGCGCCTGGCGCATCAGGTGTTGAAGCATAAAAGAGCTCGGCGTAATGTATGGCCTTGTCCCATTGCTTTTGAGCGGTATAGAGGCTCAGAAATACCTGGTAAAGAGATTTCTTGTCCTTCACCCTTTGCAGGCCGGAATTTAGCAGATTTTCTGCTGCAGCGTACTGTCCCTCAGATGCCATGATGCGAGCGGCAAGCACATAACCTTCAGGACGTTCAGGGTATCTGGAGCGCAGTTTTTCAAGCTCTTTCAAGGCCTCTTCAAGCTTGCCTTTCTGCATGGACAGGGCAACAGATAGAATTATCATTCCGTCAGCATTTTCCGGGTCCTTTTCCAAAATGGTGTGAGCCGTTTCCTCCGCCTTTTTCCCTGCACGGCCCATGAGCAGAATTTTACCCAGGGCAATCTGTATATCCTGCCTGTCAGGAGCTGTTTCAGCCGCCTTGACATAAGCCGCATACGCCCCACGCAGGTTTCTGAGCGCAAGTTCCACATTGCCAAGCTGTATAAGACACTCAACGCATTTGGGGTCAACCTGAATGGCATTTTTGTATTCCAGTCTTGCCTTTACAAGATCGCCTGCTTTCTGCAGCTCCCTTCCATTTTTCATGAAGCTGTCTCTTTTTTCTTCAGGAGAAGAGCAGCCTGCAATGATGAATGATAGAAGTAAAGTAGCTACAATCAGCAGATATTTTTTATTTTCAAACATTTTTTGACCTCGGGTAGATAAGACGTGCAAAAAAGCTTCTTTTTTGACTGGATTTCCCCTGCGCTTCCGGCTCCAGTGGTACTTCAGGCAAAACTGTTTCAATTGCCTCTGGCTCTGCCCGTTTATCTGTTGACAGGGCCTTTATCTTTTCCTGGAGTTTCTGCCTCTCCATGGCCAGGGTTATAACTTTTTTCTGTTCACGCTCCAGGAGATATAGGAGGGTCTTGCGGCTCTCAAGCTTCTTGATTTTTTCAGGAGAACTCTCAATGAGTTTTTCATTTACCAGCCGGCTGAGTATCTGGACTGTCCTTTCAAGCTCGATTACACGCTTTTTTAAGGCGCCATTATCACTTATAGCAGCAGAGTTCCTTGAAGATGGACGGGCAGGTTCTGGAGGCAGCTCAGGCGCAGGGGCCGGATTGGCCTGAGTGGATGCTATTTCCCAAAAGTTGCCTGCACCATCCCCTTTAACAGTATCCTTAACAATTTGACGGGTTACTGGTTTTACCTGGTCTGCAAAGGCATTAACCAGGCAGGCGTCGCAGAGGAGATTGATAAGTCTTGGGAAACCGTTGGTAAGTTTATATATCTCCTCAAGAGCATCTTTGGAAAAGCATGTCTCAGTGTTGTAAACCCCTGAAATTTTAAGGCGGTGTCTTATGTATTTCACCGTATCCTCTTTGGGAAGAGGATCAATATGGTAATGAACAGATATCCTCTGTGCCAGTTGGCGCAGGGAAGGGTGGGTGAGTTTCTGTTTTAATTCCGGCTGCCCAACAAGAAAGATGTGGATAAGATAGTCCTTGGTAGTCTGAATGTTGGAAAGCAGTCGAATCTCTTCCAGGGTATCCATGCTGAGGTTCTGTGCCTCATCCACAATCAGCACAGCCTTTCTGCCTGTTGTATAGGTCTCCAGCAGGAACTCTTTCAGTTTTTCAAGCTTCAGCGTGTGGGTATCAGAATCGCTCCATGTAAGTTCAAAATCATCAAGAATAAGGTTTAAAAATTCATCCGGGCCTACGGTGGTATTGAAAATAGAGGCTACTACTGTGTCACTGTCTATGCGCTTCAGGAGTGTCTTTATGAGAGTGGTCTTGCCTGTGCCAATCTCACCTGTGATTACAATGAAACCGGCCTGATGCGAAAGGCCGTATTCAAGATGCACCAGCGCCAGTTTGTGCTGACTGCTCAGGAACAGAAATTCCGGATCAGGAGGCAGCTTGAAGGGGCATGCTTTCAGGTTGAAGAAATCTTCGTACATGAATAGTGTTTTTTCTTACCTGTCAAACCTGTGTTATTTTCGATGCAGAAAAGTTAGGAAAGTGCCCGTGTGTCCGACTATCTGCATACTCTGGCAACCGCTGATTAATATCCCTGATAGTCGTACGAAGGGCAGTACTGATTTGGAACACGGTTAAGTACTGTTCCAATAATAAATGTGTCCCCTGTCTCTTCCATGGCCCGTGCAAGTTCTTCTTCCTTTGTGTTGCAGCTTTTAACAACCATCAGGGCCGCATCTGCATATCTTGCAAGATAGAGCCCATCAGAGAAGAGGTTCAGGGGCGGACTGTCAAATATTACCAGACGTTCAGGATAACGGCTTTTGATGTCTGAGACAAAATCCTGCATGGCCGGCCCACCAAGGAGATCAGCCGGATAGTCACCGGGCACTCCGGCGGTGAGGATGGTAAGCCGTGGTATTCCAGGGTTGATCAGCAGTTCGTTAAGCGGCACCCCTTTTGTAAGGTGTTCATACAGCCCCGGTGTTTCCTTGATGCCCATATAGCGGTTTATGGCAGGTTTGCGCATGTCCGCATCTACCAGAAGCA
>WFRQ01000539.1 GCA_015486425.1 Deltaproteobacteria bacterium
AATTTCATATCCTTGAGTTCCTTTTCATCAAGTTCCGCAAGTGGGCCTGAAAGCGAGGGTTTTATCTTTATCCATGGCCATGGTTTCAGCCATGACAGAGCAAAATCAGATTCCTTCTGGAGTTTTTTCCTGAAACGGCCTGAAACTGCGCCTGCAAATGCCATTTCTTCAGCAGGAACGGCTATTTTTGTAGTGCCTATAGTCATTACTGCCACAGAGTCCCATGGACATTTATCCCCGGATGGAGACGGTGCAGCTTTGGAAGAGGATTCAGGTTTCGCTTCATGCACCGGCTCGTTTTGTGTTTCTGGAATATCTGCAGAGCCGCTTTGAATGGCTGCGGCAAGGTTCTTCTTCTGCTTTTCCAGTGCTGCACGTATTCCCTTCTGGAATGCGTGCAGTTTTTCCATGCCCTGGGTCCTGGACAGGAGTTTTTCCACAGGAATTATTCTGGCACTCAGGGATTCAAGTTCCTTTATATGCTGTTGAATGGTATTTTTAAGGAATTCATTATGTTCCTGAAGTGTTCCGCTGATTTCATTCGCCTGCGGCTCTGCTGTCATGGAAGTGGAAGGAGTGGCTTCAGAAGAGCCCTGAGGGGGAACTGGCGGTATAAAGGCAGATTCCTGTTCAGCATTCTCAGGTACTTCCGGTGGTTCACGCCCGGTATCAGAAACTGTTTCATCAGCTTTAACAGATACCTCTTCTTCTGGAATTTCAGCCTGTTCCACAGGCTTCTCTGATGTTTCCTCTGGTTCCGCTTCTGCTTCTGCTTCTTCAAGAGCCTCTATCTCAAATTCTTCAGCCGCTGGTTCTTCTTCTGTTTCTACTTCAAGCGAGAGGCTGTCCTCTGCTTCTGCTGCGGGTTCCTTCTGTTCTTCCTGCTTTTCAGGTGCCGTGGCCTCGTCTTCAGCCCCGGCCTCTTGCTCCGTGACTGACTCTGGCGTCTGAGCTTCCTGCAGACTTTCATCCTCTTCCTGGGATTCAGGCTCAAGTTCAATATCTGCTTCCAGCCCGATTTCGTCTGCAGTCTGTTCAGAAACCGGTGTGCCTTCCACCTTTGCCAGTTTTTCAAGTTCCTGCACAGCACCTCTGACAGCATCTGTGTTTTCATGGCCTGAAATACTGTTCTGCAGGGCATCAGCGGCCTTCTTAAGCGCAGTAGGGACTGCAGGCATCTGGTCAGGCTCCTGTGCCATTTGTCCAAGCAGGGTGATCATGAGGCCGATCAGCTCCATGATGACAGGATCCTGATGGTCACTGTATTCCTGTTTCAGAGTCTCTGCCTGGGTCAGTGCCTCAGAGATGGTTTCATCCTTGATCTCCCACTCTAATGACATGATGGTCTCGGAGAATTTATATAGAATACCCTCTTCAGCCTGAAGGTCAGCGTCTGAAACCTCTGCCCCTTTTTCATCCTCTTCAGATGGGGCTTCTGCTTCGAAATCCACGTCTAACTCCAGCTCAAGGTCAAGGAAACCCCCTCCCTCTTCAGTAGGTGCTTCCGCTGTCTGTGCCTGGTCTAATGCCGTTTCCTCCTGTTCCGAGGCAGCAGTCGGAGCTGGTTCAATATCCCCGGTGGAAGATTCAGCCTTGTCAGCGGGTTGTGTTTCTGCAGTCTGTGCCCCCACTGCCCTGTCCTTTATCTCGTTTGTAAGGGGATCAATTTCAATCTCCTTAACAGGTGTGAAAAGGTCATCAATGGTGGCTTCTATGTCTTCTGTAAAGTTTCCGGAAGTATCCGCCTGATTCTGCTGGCTCATTCCATATCTCCTTAAATAAATTGACAGTCAAAATGCACCGGCCTCTGTCTGATACCTGTCATGTATCGCCTGGTTATATTGAAACTGCGGCAGTCAACAGAAGTCAGATGCTGTCCCGCATCACTTCTGTTTTTTGCTCACCAGGTTCTTTTCCGCCACATAGCGTACGGTACGTTTACTGATCTCCTTAAGGGTTTCAAATACACCTGCTCCCTTTGTGGCTGCAGCCTCAAATGTCAGGGTGTCGAGGCGGCTTTTTATATCCCTGTCCAGTTCCTCTAAATCCAGGGTGGGAATGGGAGTGCTCACAAGGTCCCGTTTGTTGTACTGTATGATTATGGGGATTTCCTCAGGATCAATATTCTGCTCAAGGAGGTTGGCCTTCATGTCCTCCAGGCTTTCAATATTTTTTGCCTGGCGTACACGAAGGGAATCTGCCACAAAGACAAGACCGTCAACGCCTTTCAGAACAAGCTTGCGGGTAGCGGCGTAAATCGCCTGGCCGGGAACTGTATAGAGCTGAATCTTGATCTCGAAGCCATTGACCTTTCCCAGGTTAAGCGGCAGCAGATCAAAGAACAGCGTTCTGTCTCCCTTTGTCTCAATTGTAAGCATCTTGCCCCGGGCATTAGCATTCATGGCGTTATAGATGTAGAGCAGATTGGTGGTCTTGCCACATCTGCCTGGCCCGTAATAGACAATCTTGCAGTGAACTTCCTTTTTGCTTAAATCTATAAGTGCCATTAATCAATCGCCCTTGAGATTAAATGTCTTTTCTATTGCTTCCGCCACCTGTGCCACCCTGAGTCTCACTACGCCAAGGGAGACGTCGTCACCAAATATGGTGATGAGAATCATGTCAGTGCCTATCCTGGCAAAGTGGATGCTGTCATTCTTTCCCTTGTGAAACAGGAGTGAAAAGTCATCCTCACCGATAAGTTTTGCCATCTGGGAGGTGGCGCCGAAATTTGCCGCAGCAAGCGCTGCCAGAGAAGTTGTGTCAATATTTCCCTTTCGTTCTCCGCAGCTTGCCACCACGTTTCCTGCATCATCTATCAGGATGGCCTTGCGCACGCCTGCTTTGATGAGCGCGTTGTCTATTTCTGTCTTTGCCTGTTCCAGAAGAGGTCCGGTTAAAACTAAATCCGCCATTGTGTTGTCCGTATCCTGGTTCTCTGTGAATAATTTCTGTCCATCTCTCTTGGTGGTGAAGATATTCGAGACATTCACCACACCTGTAATGGCCCGGTTGCTGTGCCATGCTTAACTGTGGCAGCATGCAGGTTTCCGGTCCACATACCTCACCATAAAATATGTGCGTTCCACTATCCTAAACCGCTTATCGGAACGGGATGGAAAAAAATTAAGCTATTAAGGGACTGTCCCTGAGGAAAGTACTCTTCCCTGATATGAACGTAACAATTCAGCGTTTCGTTTAATGGCACGTGAATGGCATTAGTTCGCTCGGCCCATGCAGTGCACCTCCCATGTCATGAAAGGTACAGGCAAAAGAGCAGTGGATTTTCACGGTAAATTTTCAAGGGATTTCTTCAAAGGGTCGATAATGAAAAAAGCAGCACATAGATTGAGCAACAGCCGTAAATTGCGGCATATCCGCATAAAGCTGTGTGCTTCTCAACGTATCAAAATCTTGATGGAGCGGGTCAGACTGAACGGCTGAAATCAAAACAACAAAACAGCAAGGGTAAAAATTAATGAGCGTTAATATTGCCAAACGCATTGAACAGATAGAAGACCTTCCCTCAATGCCCCATACACTCCAGAAAATTCTGGAAAACCTTGACAGCCTGTCATCAAGCGCCCAGAGCCTGGAACTTCTCATACGGGACGATCCGGTTCTTTCAGCCAATATCCTCCGCATAGCAAATTCGCCCTATTACGGTGTGAGCGGAGAGGTCAGCAGCCTTGCCAGGGCAGTGGTGGTTATGGGGTTTGACGAGGTGAAAAATCTTGTTATCGGCCTTTCCCTTACCGGCACATTTGCGGGAGACCTCGGGGTAGAACTCTTTACTGCAAAACAGCTCTGGCTCCATTCAATAGGGGTAGCCAGGGCCTGTCAACTGATGGCCGAAGAGATTCCGGAACTTGATTCTGATGAACTGTTTACCGCAGGGCTCATGCATGACATAGGAAAATTTCTGTTGTGCCTGTATTTCAAGGATGAGTTCAGCGAGGTCATTGCCCTTCATGCGGAAAAGGGTATCCCGCTTTCCCAGGCAGAAGAGGAGTACGGACTTACTCATGCCGAGGCAGGGGCGTTTCTTGCCCAGAAATGGGCAATGAGCGACATGCTGGTAAACGTGGTGAGATACCATCACCATCCTGTAAGCGCAGGCCCTCATGCACAGGCTGCTGCAGTTGTTTTCCTGGCTGACCAGATATGTCACAAGATACAGCTTGGCGGAGACATGGGATGTACTCCTGAGAAGGTCAAGGTTCCCAGGAATATCGGCATAGCCCCTGAAAAGATAAAGAGTGTGGCCCAGGATCTCAGGGATAACAGGCAGGCAGTGGAAGAAGGTTGGGGAAGTGGCATGTGATGTAGGGAGCATTCCCTGTTTGTCCCAATATCATAACGTGCTGCGGCTATGTAACTTTTTGAGACTGGTTCTGAAACTGTCATGAGGTGTCACGAACGTTATATACAGGTTTTCTCGCAGAACAAGTCTCAAAAAGCCACACAGCCTCCACAATAATAGAAAAGGCGAGACAAACAGGGAATGCTCCCGTGACGTAGAGTCGGTACTGTGACATCCTGCGTTAAACTGTTTTTGTGTTTGCGACATTGTATGACACAGGGGAAGCAGGAGCTTCCAGTTAATAGTTCCCGAACTGGAGTTTGGGAACCAGCAAATTAAATCTTCTTTTACTTTGAGTCTTGAGCTTTCAGCTTTGAGCTGTTTTTGGATAAATATTGGATATGGCTGTTGAGGCAGACACAAGAATAAAGGCGCTGGTTGTTGATGATGCCGCATTCATGCGCAGGGTGCTGGTGGAAATCCTGTCATCCCATAATGACATAGAGGTTGTAGGTGTGGCCCGCCATGGGAAAGAGGCCCTTGAGGCCGTGGAGTCACTTGACCCTGATGTTATCACACTGGACGTGGACATGCCTGTGATGGACGGGCTTACCACCATAAAGCACCTTATGGTCAGGAAGCCCAGGCCGGTAATAATGGTCAGCGGCATGGCTGATCAGGGGCGGGTGACATTTGAGGCATTGAAACTTGGTGCAGTGGATTTTTTTGAAAAGCCCTCAGGGACTGTATCCCTTGACATGAAGGATGCCGCGCATGAACTGGGACAGGTGGTGAGAATTGCATCCAAGCTGAATCCTTCTGCCATAAGACGTGTGCGGTTTTCAGCAAGGGATGCCGGAGCCGGCAGGCAGTCCACTCCAGCGGCCAA
>WFRQ01000540.1 GCA_015486425.1 Deltaproteobacteria bacterium
GCGCATAAGAGGTGTTTTTCTGAAATTACTTTATTGTAAGGGTTTATTACCGCTGCCTCAGGCTTTCTTGAAATGAGTTCCTGCGGATTATTGAGAAAATAACGGTCAAGGGCATCCTCCTGAGCAATGAGAACCACTGCGGATTCACGCATGCTGCGTCCTACCCGGCCCCCGCGCTGCCACGTGGACATTACTGTCCCTGGATATCCCACAAGTATGCACAGATCCAGCGCCCCGATATCAATGCCCAGTTCCAGCGCGCTGGTAGATATAACAGCCAGCAGGCTTCCATCACTCATCCTGGCCTCTATTTCACGTCTCTCCTCAGGAAGGAAACCTGCCCTGTAGGCGCTGATCCGTTCCCTGAACCGTCCTGCCCTCTGCTTTGTCCACAGGTTTACCAGTTCTGTAAGCTTTCTGGACTGTGTATAGACTATTGTTCTGAGCCCGCGGTGCAGGGCTGCCACAAGGAGCTGTACTGCCATCTGGGCCGCCCCGCCGTAATCAGGATCAACCATGAGAAAGTGTCTTTTGCCGCATGGAGCGCCGCTCTCAGTAACCGTAAGCACGTCTATACCGGTGAGCTCTGATGCAAGTTCCCCCGGGTTTCCTACAGTTGCCGAGCAGAATATGAAAACAGGCTCTGAGCCATAACGGCGGCATATGCGCCTGAGCCTTCTGAACACCCACGCCATGTGAGAACCCATTGTCCCCCGGTATGTATGTACCTCGTCAACCACAATGAAACGCAGATTCTCAAAGAATTCTCCCCAGGTGGAGTGATAGGGCATGAGGGAAAGGTGGAGCATTTCGGGGTTGGTGAAGAGCACATTTGGAGGGGTCTGTTTTATCTTCTTTCTCCGACTCTGTGAAGTGTCACCGTCGTAGATACTCTGCGTGATATTCAGGTTATTGCCGAGCATTGAGGCCATGCGTGAGAAACTGGCCATTTGATCGTTAGCCAGCGCCTTCAGGGGGAACAGGTAAAGGGCCCTGGATGATGGTGTTTCAATGATTTTTTCAAGAACCGGAATGTTATAAATGAGAGTTTTGCCGCTGGCAGTGGATGTGGAAACCACAACGCTGCTTCCTGAGCGGACGGCATCAATGGCCTGTGCCTGGTGCAGATAAAGCCCCCTGATGCCAGCGAACCTCAGGATATTTTCAATCTGTGGAGACAGAGGTTTTTCCGTGTTTCTGAAAGCAGCCGGGCGCTGCTCTGTAACATGGTGGAATACAATCTGGCGACCAAGAACCCTTGATGCCTTGAATGCGGCAATATATTCGCCTATGCCTCCGGGGTTTTTCATATTTGGGCTGCGATCTGTGACGTTCCCCGTGGAGTTGTGCTGAATCATGCAGGAAGAATAACAGAAATGAGGCGATGTAGTAAGTAGTGCAGGGAGCATCCCCTGTTTGCCCCGCCTTTTCTATTATTGCAGAGGCTGTGTGGCTTTCCGAGGGTTGTTCCGCAAGAAAATCTGCAGCACGTTATGATATGGGAAAAAACGGAGAACGCTCCCGCAGGGCAGGCAGGTGAAACCGCAAAAAATATTCAGTCCCTTGGCATTTCAGGTCAGGCGCTCTCTTGTTGTTGCAGTTGCAGGCCAAGATCATGGGCTCGTTTTTCCATCTCATGGAGCTGCCTGTTATTGTGGCCGTAGCGTGTGTAGAATTTTTTCAGTATTGCCACCCGCCTGGGGTTTCTGCCCATAAGGGTCAGGAACAGGCCGATGGTATCCCACGGCGCAGGCACCGGGTGGTTGAATGCCCAGGGTTCCATGGGATACCCGCCGCATTTTCTGATTCTTTTTTTCAGGTAGTGGCCGTGGTAACGCCAGTACCTGCGGCAGGATATTATCGGCAGCACGCGGCGTCCCGGAAAGATATCATTGCAGTATGTGTCAAGGAAAGAGAGGACAGGTCCGCATGGATTAAATGACCAGGTGGGGCCGGCTATGATAATGAGATCATATTCCTGGAATGCGCGGGCGGAGAGTTCTGATACCGGCATCCTCTTTCTGAAAAAGGTGATTATCATCATGTAGAGAGTTTTCAGAAATGATCCAAAAGGGAATTTGAGATGCTTTACAGGAATCAGCCTTTCAGATGTAACCTCCACGCCTGCGGAAGCAAGGCCCTTTTCGGCAGCCCTGACAAGTTTGCGGGTCTGCCTGCTGAATGAATAGTAGATAATCAGGACCCTGCTCACATGGCCATGGCTTGTTATGCCTGTTGTCTCTGTGGTATTCATATGTGGAGTTCGGACGGATCGTGTATGCAGGGCGCTACCGCGTCTGGAAAAACTGCCTGCTCTCTATGGCTGATTCCTGTCAGCCCCGCTGTTCTGTATTATGTCAAGTGCGGCCCGCTTTACTTCCATGTCTGTATCGTCAAGAAACGAGAGTATCTCTTCCTGGCTCAGGGCGTCCAGCTCCCCGAGTCTCTCAATGGCAAGAGCCCTTATCCGTGGGTTGGGGTCCTTTAGAAATTCCCTGTAGATAGGCGTGTTGTTCTCCTGGGCAGTTATCTGCCCCAGGACAAGGAGCACATCGATACGGAGCGCGGCATCACCTTGCTCAAGTTCTCTGCGGTAAATGGCTGCAACTTCCTCTTCCCTGTCCCTGAACCTCCAGAGATTGAAGAGAATTGCGCGTTTCTGGTCCAGGGAACCGTGCTTCATCCTGTCTTCAAACAGGTCCACCACATGACTGTCCTTAAGATTGCAGAGGGCGTTTACCGCAACCTCCTGCACCTCTTCGTTTCTGTCAAACAGGCATTCTATAAGAGGGAGTGCGGCTGCCAGGTTTCCTTCCCAGCCAAGCGCCATTATGGCCCGCACCCTGATATCAGTATCAGGATTTTTTAAATCATTAAGAAGTTTCAGCATTAGAGCCTGGCTGTCTTCAAGAAACGGGGCAAGCACGCAGAGGTGTATGGCAGCCTGATCACGAAGTTCGTCCGGCTCGGAAGGGTCTTTCATGATATCGTACAGGGGCTGACATGCCTGTTCCTTGGCAAATGAGCCAAGCAGAAGGATGATCTTTCGCCTGAAATCCAGGTCAGCCGCCTTCAGTGCCTTAAGCAGAACTGGAACCGCCTTCTCTCTCTCAGAGAGCACCCGCCCCGGGTCATCTACGTAGTTGCGTGCCTGTTCAAGAAGGCGCTGTCTGGAATCAAAGGGTATGACGGATGACATTATATGCAGCAGCGTGTCCTGGCCTTTCAGCCACGCACGTCAAATTCCAGCTTGAACTGCAGGTTCTTCTCGTCAGATACCAGGTACAGGGCCAGGGTGCCGACCTCGGTTATCTCTGCCTCAAGCCGCACCGGGATAAGTGTGCCTGGATCAAGCCCCGGGGCCTCCATCTCGGTTGAAAGGGTGGTAACCGGCTCTATGGTATCCTCCCAGTTATCAATAATATCGCCCAGCTTGTCCTCGGGACGGAGAGTGGATGCAAAGAATTTAAACTCCACGGGCTGCCCCACTATAAGGCCGAATGTCCTGTCCGGCAGAGAGGCGGTTGTCCCCTCTTCCATGCCCTGAGGAACAACACAGAGCGCCCTTATTACCGGGGGCATTCCTGGTACCGCAAGCCTGCTGCCCTCAATGCCGATATAGTATGACTGGGCAGTGCCGCCCTTTATCTTCACTCCGCCTGAACGATTGAGAAAACCAAAGGCCACGGCCCCCCGTGAAACTGCGAGATCAAGGTCAGGGCCTGTTATCTCCCTGAATTCATTGTCATGGGCCTCAGCCCATGATTTGAGGTTTTCAAACACCCGCTGGCGGATAATGGTTGATTTGAACACGCCTCCGTTGAACAGTACGGCGCTTAGAGGTGTTTCTTCCTGCTGGCCTGCATGGTTGCGGATAAACTGCGCCAGATATTTTGTGATTGCGCTGTCCGTGGCATAGGGAAGACCCATTTCCTGAAGGCCCACCCTTGCGGCAGACGCAGGAGAGTCTTCAAGAGAGCAGGAGGGCAGGAATCCGTCCATGAGCAGTGATTCCACCTGGTCCCTGGTAAGTTCGGTTCTCAGGGTGCCGCCCACAAGCCCTGACCCCCGTCCTGGTAAAACAACCGGCACTGAATCAATTTCAGGGTCAGAGAGAATTTTTTCCTTTGCAAGACGCACATTGTGCCAGAGTGTCTCCATCTGGCCTGAATCCAGTTTTGTGCCGTTGGACTCAAGACCCTGGGCAAGCACATATGCAAGGGCAAGGTCCATGTTGTCTCCGCCAAGGAGAATGTGGTCACCTACAGCCACACGCTCAAGGCCCAGAATACCATCTTCGTTTGTTACCCGTATGAGGCTGAAGTCAGTTGTGCCGCCTCCCACGTCGCACACAAGGATCATGTCTCCTTCAGAGACCATCTCCTTCCACTCGTCGCCTGCAGCGTTGAGCCATGCGTAAAAAGCGGCCTGGGGTTCTTCAAGCAGAGTGAGATTTTCAATGCCCGAAGATGCTGCAGCCCTTACCGTAAGGTCTCTGGCCACTGCATCAAAGGAGGCAGGGATGGTAAGTATGACTTCCTGGTCTTCAAGACGCTCCCCTGTTTCCTTTCCGAGAGTATTGTTCCATGCAGCCTTTATATGTCTGAGGAAGGATGCCGAGGCAGCAATGGGAGATATCTTTTCAACATCTTCTGCCGCATCCACAGGAAGCAGGGCTGCTGTCCTGTCCACACCCTGGTGGCACAGCCAGCTCTTGGCTGAGGCAACAAGCCTTCCAGGCACTTCAGCGCCTCTTGTCCTGGCATACGCACCGATTACCCTGTCACCAAACGGGTCCCAGGGCATGGTAAGGCCACCGCCCTCTTTTTCACGCTGGGTGGGTATGTATATGAATGACGGAAGGAGGGCCTTTTCCTCAACCTCTCCAGGCGCGGTTATCTGGGGTATCCGGAAGATTTCAATGCTTCCTTCATCACCTGTTTCAGTATCCACGTAGGATAACACACAGTTAGTGGTTCCCAGGTCGATTCCTGCTATGAAACGTGAATCAGCCATCAGACCTCCACCTCCGCAGGCGCGATTACCCTTCTGTCAACATCCCCGGTCTGTACCGGAAGCCTTATTTCAGCAGCCTGCCAGCCGCAGTGCCTGAGAACTCCCCGGAATGGCGGCTCACCATGTACATTTCCTGTAAGTTTTATCCTGGCAGGGTCAAAATCTTCATCCACTTCCACTTCTGTTCCCTCCCGGGCATCAAGAACCGGGACAAGTCCAAATGAGTCCTTCAAAACAGTTCGGCAGCCACGGTGGACTTCTCTTACTGCTGCACCTATCTGCGCATCATCATAGGGCTCAATATCTTCCTGCAGGAAGTCTATGAGGCGTCCTTCACGCTGAAGCAGGCTGAGAACCTGCACAACTGCCGTCTCCCTGATCTCCTCTTCATCCGGTCCCTGCTCTTCGTGAACATATGCCGGGACTTCCTCCTCTTCTGGAGTTTCTTCGCTGGCAGGCGCTTTTTCAGGCTCTTCTTCCTGCTTGGCAGGTGCCTGTTTTTCAGCAGGCCCAGGGCCCTCGGAAGATACAGGCGCCATGGCGGCTGCTGTTACATAGAAGAGGAACCATACAGCAGGAGGGCCATAGAGCATGGCCTGTTTCAGCCACTCTTCACCCTTTATGAGATGGTTATGAAGCGCTGTCCCGAAAGCCGCGTACACAACGCAGAAAAAGATAAAGGATAGAACAAGCAGCCTCATGCGGTACAGCTTTTTCTTTATGTTCAGGGCATCAGGGCCTGCCTCATCAAGACCTGCCGGAAGTATGGCAATGCCAAGCAGGTAAAACAGCAGCCAGGCCGCAGGGGCTGCACCTGCAAGAATCTGTCCCTGGAGATTCTGAAGAAGTGACTGGTCAAGCCAGACTGCATAACCAGCAATTCCTGCCAGTATTCCAAATGCAAGGAAGGAAAATATAAAAAGGCGTACCTTAAACTCTTTTGTACTCATGATATTAACTCTTTGTATCTATTATGTTTTTGTTGATCGTTATTGCCTGACACCGAATTATTATATAGGCTTTAATTTTTACCAGAATTGAGGTTTCATACTAAAATTTCATGACAAGGCATCTTGCCACCCCTTAGCATGAAAGTTGGCTCCAGGCTCATAGGCGGAAGTTTTTACTTTGAGCCTTGAGCTATTTTCTAAGTAACCGCCATTCCCTGGACGGGCGCAACGAACTATGAAAATACGCTCTTGCTGCATGTGACATTGTATGAGCACAAGGGAAGCAGGAGCTTCCGGTTCATAGTTCCCAAACAGGAGTTTGGGAACCAGCAAATAACAGCTTTTTTACTTTCAGCCTTGAGCTTCCAGCTTTGAGCTGTTTTCGGATAAAAATACACAGAACTTTCGCCTGTTCTTTGATGA
>WFRQ01000541.1 GCA_015486425.1 Deltaproteobacteria bacterium
ATATAAAGCTGAATAAAGGAAAAACCGTAGGTAACAATCGTGATGTCCATGGCTGTATCGGATCTGCCGGATATTCATGGTGTGAAAAAACCCAGAACTGTGAACGTCCCTGGGAACTGGCTAAAAAGCATGGTTTTGCCAATACGCCCGAAGCCTTTGCCTCCTTTTGCAATAATTCCGATAAATAGGAGAAACCAATGGGCACATTACCGTACAACAACATCCGTATTATCGAACTAAGCAATACTCTTGCGGGTCGTTTAGCCGGGCTTCTCTTTGCGGACCAGGGAGCTGAAGTCTTTATTGAGCGTCCTGCAGATTATACGCCGGATGAACATGAAGAATATTTTGATCGCAATAAGATTGCAGTTCTTCCGGGCAGTCTGCAGGATACTTCAACGGCTGATATTATCATTGTTGATGGTGCTGCAGAGATAGATCGATTGCCGCAACAGATTATCCTGCGCATCACGGCAGCCCTGCCGGGTGACGAAATATATGGTGACCTGAAGGCCGATTGCAGTGAAGATCTGCTCAACGCCCTGGTTGGTTTTTTCACCAACATGGCCACGGTAGGCAAATTTGTCGGCCGTCCGGTAATCTACACCCCGCTGCCGCTCTGTTCTGTTTACGCCGGTGTCAACGGCGCTATAGCAACCGGTGCCGCCCTGGTGGACAGGACGCGTTGCGGCAAGGGCCGGGAAGTCACCAGTTCACGAATTGCCGGCGGTCTGTCTGCCATTGGAGCCCTGGCGCTGATTACTAAAGGTGAGCCGGAACATCTCAAACCGGCGGATCTCACGGGTCTGCCCGATGGCGTCAACAAGGAAGCCGTCAAAAAGCTCTTACAGGAAGCGGCGGTTAATCCGGCCAGACAACTCTGGCTGGAGCAGCGGCTGATTCCCCTGGATGCACCATATAAAACATCCGACAACCGTTTTGCCATGGGCATTGCCGGGGTTAATCGCAGGATTGCTCACAGATTTCTCACAGCTCTTGGTCTCTGGGATGAGGCCCTGGCTGCCGGCATGGTGGACGTTGATCCCTATGATCCGAAAAACATCCAGTACAAGGGACGCAATCTTGCCGATGCCGGTTCCATGGATGTAAAGAATAATGTCTGGCTTGCAGATAAGATCAGCGAAGTAATGGCCACAAAAACCGCACGGGAATGGGAAAAGGAACTCTGCGAGGCAGGTATTCCGGCTGTTGAAATTTGCAGTTTTGAAGAGTGGATGGAGGATAAAGAGGCCCGTGCCGCCCGTCTGGTTGCCCATGTCAATGGTCTTGAAAAAGCCCAGTTAGGGCGAGTAGCCTGGCTTGACAGTGCCCAGCCCTATGCTGACCTTGAAGCCTGCAAGACACTTGATTCTCTACCGGGCAGAACCGGGGCGCTCCCCGCAGCTACTGATAAATCAGTGGCAAAACGTCCTCTGGAAGGATTTGTTCTGGTCGATTTTGCCAATGTTATTGCCGGGCCCAACTGCGGCCGTATGTTTTCAGAACTTGGCGCCACCGTTTACAAAATTGATCCCATGCATCCGCTGCATGCTCCGGTGATCATGGTCAGTTGGGCCGCCGAACACGGCGTGGGCAAACATTCTATTATTCTTGATATGCATACCGATGAAGGCAAGGATATCATGAATAAAATTGTAGCAAAAGCGGATCTGGTCATGGCCAATAAACGCGACAATCAGTTTGTGCGCATGGGGCTTGGCCGCGAGGCGCTGGATAAGATCAATCCCAATATTATCGCAGTCCAGCTCACCGGTCACAAGGGTGAAAGGCCATCTGCCCGTGATAATTATCCTGGATACGACCCTGCCCTGCAGGGGATAACCGGGCTGATGCACAGGTTCGGGCCGGAAGGATGCCCGACCTTTCACGGGGTTGCCTCCTGCGTTGATTATCTCTGCGGATATCTTGGCTGCTGGGCAGGCGTGAGCGCCCTGTTTGCAAGGGAGATGCGAAAGGACGGCAAAGGTGACTGGGCCGGAACCTCCCTTGCGGCGGCCGCATCACTTACCCAGCTCCTTATGCAGCAGACTCCTGCACCTCCATCCGCCACCGGGCCGGATGCCACGGGCATGAATGAAGGTGAGCGCTGGTATAAACTCACAGACGGTTTCATCTTTGCTCTGGGCAAACATGATCTCTCGGAAGAACTGGCGACCTTAACCGTTGCGCAGGGCCTGAACCATTTACAGGAACAGAATATTCAGGCCGTGCCTGTACAGACCTGCCAGGAACTGGCACAGCGTCATCAGGACACGCCCTGTAAAACCGTCACCTTTGAACAACGTGAACGGGATGGCTGGGAGAGTCATAATTTTTCCCCGACATGGTTTGTCTTTGATGGAGAATGCGTTGGCTGCCCCGGAGCGGCCGCCCGAATCGGTTCGGATGCCCCGGCAATTCTCAAAGGGCTTGGCTATTCCGGTGAGGATGTGAAAAGATTGATTGCAGATGGAGTTGTCGGGCCGACGGAATGGGTTCCGGTGTAATGTGCTCCATTTTTCTTTATAATTTCATTTGTTGCTAAAAAGTAACTGCTCCCCCCCTCAAGGAAGAATTTCCATAACGGAAAGACGTTTTTTACACAATATTTTTTGCTTGATTCACCCAAACCAAAGGAGAAAAACATGAAAAACAGAATTGGTCTAAAATTGTTACTGGCGGGCACGGCCTGCGCTATGCTGTTAATGAGTTACACACCTGCAAATGCCTGTACGGCGATTCGGCTTACGGCAAAAGATGGTGGGGTGGTGATCGGCCGCACCATGGAATTTGGCATCGACGTGCAATCCGATGCGGTTGTTGTTCCAGCCGGAACAAAATTGACAAGTTCACTGCCTGACAAAGCAAAAGGAATTCACTACACAACCAAATACGGAATAGTCGGCGCCAACTTTATGAATAAACATATGGTTGTGGACGGCATGAACGAAAAGGGAATGTATGTTGGGGCCTTATATCTGCCCGGCTATGCCAGCTACCCGGAAGGAACGCCTGAGAACGCCGCAAAATCCATGGCGCCTGAGGATTATGTTGCCTGGTTGCTTGGTAACTTCGCAACTGTTGCTGAGGTTAAGGAAAATTATAACAAGGTTATCCTGGTCCAGAACCCGCAAAAGGAAATAGGCGGGCAAAGTTTCCCCGGCCATTTTATGATAACTGACAGTACCGGCGCTTCCATAGTGATAGAGCCAACCGATAACACATTAAAGCTCTTTGAGAACCCCCTTGGCGTACTGACCAACTCCCCAACCTTTGACTGGCACATGACAAACCTCAATAATTATCACAACCTGTCAGCAACAAACGTAGCTCCTCTTGAACTGAAAGGCGGAAAAATCAGCGGGTTTGGACAGGGAACCGGACTTTTGGGTCTCCCCGGAGATTATACACCTCCATCACGCTTTATCCGTGCCGTTGTCTTCTCACAGTCTGCCCCCCAGCTTGCAACGGCCACGGAAACTGTCTTCCAGATGTTCCATATAATGAATGCTTTTGATATTCCCTATGGAGTTATTCAGGATAAGCATGAAGATGGTATTCATTATGACTATACGGTCTGGACATCCGTTGCCGATTTGAAAAATATCAGCTATTCATTCAAAACCTATAAGGATCAATCGATTCGCACTATAGATGTACATAAAGCCTTAACCGCCGCCGGTAAAGGGGTAAAGGTTATCGAGATGGACTCAAAGCAGCCCATTGAAGATGTGTCCGCTAATTTTAAATAATTCTGATTGTTATCAGTAAGCAGACTTCAGGATTGATCGGTCTCTGGTACCCGGGGAATCATCTGGTTTCCTGGGTGCAGTCAATTACGCCATAAAGGCTGTCCCGCAAGGGTAAGTTCTCAAGACATTCTGTAACTACTCACCCCCATCTGTATAGATTCGGACTTAAAAGGCCATTTGGAGGGCAACCAGCGTATTATACCCTTTACTATCCATGGTCTGTAGATAACAGGAGATTCGGCAGTAAGCCTGGGCATACTTCTTTGTTCTGAAGCAGCCCGACACTTTCTGTTAGACCTTGCTCATCCTTAGGGACTGTCCAAAAATAACTTGCCGATTTCGCATCTCATCTTCAGGTCATCCTGAGCTGAACTTCAATCACAAAATCCTCAACGTAGCCCGGCTACGCCTATGGTTTTGCTCAATCAGTTCAACTCAGCCTGACCCAAATCTGATCGCGCTATTATCCAACTTATTTTTGGACAGCTCCTTAGATCACGTTCCGCCAGGTTATTTGTAAAATGATTGCAATGATCATACGATAGATATGATTGCCAGTAGTAATGAACCATGACCCCGCCATAGCGTGGGATAATGCCGATATCCTCTATCGCATCCAGGCCCCGCTTGGGGCGCAGGAACTTTAAAGTAAGGAGAAAAGTATGAGACGGGTGTATCTGAGTTTTCTGGGGTTGGGACAGTATAATAGAGAAACTGGTAAATATTCTTATAGAAAGACAGTTTATGCCTTGGGCCACAAGCTGGCGCCTGAGACATGTTTTGTTCAGGTTGCGGAACAGGAACTGCTTGGCTGGAACTATTTTGATCGTCTGTTCATTGCAGCTACCCTTGAATCATACAAGGTGCATGGCACTACACTAAAAGAACAGTTATCACCCTGCAGGGGGGAAATCAGTTTTGTCGTTCTCGATGAAGATATGAGTGAACATGGACAATGGAAATGGTTTGAGGAGATTTTCCAGGTAATCGAGGATAATGACATTCTTACAGTTGACCTGACCCATGGCTATCGTTCAATACCTGTTATTTTTTCCACAGCAATCAATTTTCTTCAAAAGACCAAAAAGGTAAGCATTGAGCATGTCTTTTATGGTGCTTACGAAAAGGATAAAGAGAGAGCCCCTTTGGTGGACATGCGTTCTTTTTATGACATCAACACCTGGGCTGACGCGGTAGGGCGCTTGACTGATGATGCTGATGCGTCAGGCATAGCAATGGCTGCAAGCTCTACATCAAAGAATCAATTTGCAAATCTTTCAGACCCGGATTTTGTCCAAGCGTGTCGGAACATTACGCGCCTTATAAAGAATGTTGACATCAATAATGTACCCGGCGCGGTCAATAAACTGATGGAGGAAACTGAAAAGATAAGTTCAAGTGACAGCGCCAGTGAAAAACAGCTCATGGCCATGCTTCAGCAAAAGTTTCGGAAACTCGCTTCGGCATCCAAAGATAACCCTGACCGGGGCGGCTATACGCTGGAGCATTATAAAGTACAACTCGAGCTTGCCGATCTGTTGCTCGAACATGGTTTTTTGATGCAGGGTTTTACTGTCATGCGTGAATGGCTGGCTTCTCTCGTTATGCTCTATTTTGAAGCAACCGACAAAATGAATGCCAGCAAGAGAAGGAAAAGGATACAGCATTACGGGGATATTTTTTTCAATATGCTTCAGTTCAGGGAAGATAAATGGAAATTTGAAGGTAAGGAAGAACAAAGAGACAGGGTGTTGCCTTTTTATAACCAACTGAAAGAGGGGAAGGTTATTGAACCGTTATTGAGCGGAGACAAGCCACTTGCCGAGCGTCTGTCCAAGATTAGAAACGGACTTGACCACGCCTGGCTGGGCAGGCCAGGTATGAGCGATGATCTGGAAGAGCAAGGCAGGATATTCCTTGAAGTCCTAAAAACGGTTATGAAAAATCTCGAAGGTTTCAAGCTTACATGAGCAATTTTTCCGCTCGTTCCCTAACTCCAGTTTGGGAACGCACGACCCGGAAGCTCCCGCTTCCAAGCAAGGAAACGTTGCGCCACGCAGCCGGTATCAAAAGGAAAGAAGCAGGAGCTTCTGTCAACAGGGTACCCAAACAGGAGTTTGGGCACCAGCATGTGTGAGGTTGGCCCTCTTCCCCTCAGGGCCGGACGTCCTTACTGTGTCAGGCAGCATGTTCAGGGTGGGCATTGCCACTGTTACGAAATGCCACAGCCCTTCCTCCGCGTGATGAGACTCCTGCTCATTTGCACTCGCTTACATTCATAACTGCTGGTTCCCAAACTCCAGTTTGGGAACGCACAACCCGGAAGCTCCTGCTTCCATACAAGGAAACGTTATGCCACGCAGCCGGTATAGAATCCTAAGCACGGAACATCCGTATTTCATGACCTGCACGGTAAACGGATGGCTGCCGGTTTTTACCCGCATGGAAACAGTAATGATACTGATTAATTCATGGCGGTTTCTTCAGGAAACTTCTGATTTCAGGCTATACGGTTACGTTATTCTTGAAAATCATATCCATTTTATAGCAGCTTCTGAAACGTTGGCGCGTGATATTCAACGCTTCAAATCATGGACCGGTAAGGAAATACTGAACCATTTACAATCTGCAAAGGCAACCAAATTGCTTGTTCTGCTGAAGCACATGAAGCGTAGTTACAAACGGAAATCCGTGTATCAGTTATGGGAAGAGGGGATGCATCCCCAGCTTATGGAAACTGAATCAGTAATGCGTCAGAAGCTTGAGTATATTCATCAAAATCCGGTTAAAAGGGGGTATGTGGATGTGCCTGAACACTGGTGCTATTCCAGCGCCAGAAATTATGCGGGCATTAAGGGCCTGATTGATATTGTACGTGATTGGTAAGCAGAGGAAAGAAGCAGGAGCTTCTGTCACCAGGGTACCCAAACAGGAGTTTGGGCACCAGCATGTGTGGGGTTGGCCCTCTTCCCCTCAGGGCCGGACGTCCTTACTGTGTCAGGCAGCAGCACGTTCAGGGTGGGCATTGCCACTGTTACGAAATGCCACAGCCCTTCCTCCGCGTGATGAGACTCCTGTTCATTTGCACTCGCTTACATTCATAACTGCTCGTTCCCAAACTCCAGTTTGGGAACGCACGACCCGGAAGCTCCCGGCTCCATTCAGGACACGCTAAGCCACGCAGCCGGTATAGAAAAGCAAGAAGCAGGAGCTCCTGTCACCAGGGTACCCAAACTGGAGTTTGGGCACCAGCAAGGCTATGCGAAACTCGATGTTCAACGGACATGTACTGTCTGAACCTTGCAAATCAACCACCTTATATGCTAAATTGCAAGCATGATACATAGAGTCTTATTTTCCAAAGTTGAAGAAAGTCTGAAAGTTTCGCCTGCTACAGCCATCAC
>WFRQ01000542.1 GCA_015486425.1 Deltaproteobacteria bacterium
CCCCAGGGATGCGTGGGCATTCTGCCAGAGGATATGCGGCGTATGCACTACTGTTCATGCCATAGCCTCTGTCAGAACAGTGGAAAACGCCCTGGGCATAGGAGTTCCCATAAATGCCCAGTACATCAGAAATATTATTCTCTGTGCCCATGCAATGCATGATCATATTGTCCATTTCTACCAGCTTTCGGCCCTTGACTGGGTAGACGTGGTGTCTGCCCTTGATGCTGATCCTGGCAAAACCGCTGAGCTTGCGCAGTCTCTTTCTCCTTGGCCTGATAATGGAAAGAGTCGTTTTGAGGAGGTGAAGGAGAAGCTGCAGGCCCTTGTTGCCAGCGGCCAGCTTGGCCCTTTCCAGAATGGTTACTGGGGGCATCCTGCCATGAAACTTCCTCCTGAGGCAAATCTCATGGCAGTTTCCCATTATCTGCAGGCCCTTGATTACCAGAGAAAGGCTGATCAGGTAGCGGCCATTTTTGGAGGAAAAAATCCCCACATCCAGACTGTAATAGTCGGGGGAGTTGCCCTTGCAATAAATCTGGACAACCTGGCCACGCTTAACATGGATAAACTCATGCAGGCCAGGCAGCTTCTCGAAGAAGTAAGACAGTTTGTGCATCAGGTTTATCTGCCTGATGTAATTGCAATAGGGGCTCTTTATAAAAACTGGCTGGCCTATGGAAAGGGGGTTACAAATTATCTTGCCGTACCGGATCTGCCCCTTGATTCCAAGGGAACGGTGTTTGATATGCCTGGCGGCACCATATTCGGCTCGGACCTCAAGGATTTCACTCCTATTACTTCATTCGATGACAGATATTTCAGGGACAATGTTGCCGAGTCCATTGTACATTCCTGGTATGAGGGAGACTGGACCAGACATCCCTGGAACGAGGAGACCGTACCGGATTATACGGATTTTAATGAAAAGGCAAAATATTCCTGGGCAAAGGCCCCGCGTTTCAAGGGTCAGCCCATGCAGGTGGGGCCACTGGCATGTGTGCTTGTGGGTTATGTGAGCGGAGACAAGACTACAAGGGAATGGGTGGATATGGCATTGAAAAAGGTCTCTGCAATAGCAGGCGCAGAGGTGGGGGTAAATGCCCTGCAGTCAACGCCTGGGAGGCACCTTGCCAGGGCCATAAGGGCTGCCATGATTGCGGATTACGGTCTTAAGCACCTTGACCTTCTTGTTAAAAATATCGGCATGGGAGACCTTGAGATATATCCGTATAAAAATCCTCCCACATTTCCCAAAGGTGAAATAAGGGGTTTTGGTTTCCACGAGGCCCCGAGAGGCGCCCTGTCTCACTGGATTGTCATACAGGACGGAAGGATAAAGAATTACCAGTGCGTGGTGCCCTCCACCTGGAACGTGAGTCCCAGGTGTTCCAAGGATTTCAGCGGGCCGTACGAGTCTTCCCTCATGGGCAACCCCATTGCCCAGCCGGAAAAGCCACTGGAGGTCCTGAGAACCGTTCATTCCTTTGATCCATGCATTGCCTGTGCGGTTCATCTTCTGGATCCGGAAAAGAGAGAGTTTTCAAAGGTAAAGGTGCTCTGAAAAGGAGGACACGACCATGATCAGGAAAGAACCCAGATTGTATTACAGGGTCTTTGTATGGAGCGGAACATTGAGGCTGTTTCACTGGACCCTTGCCTTCAGCACTTTTATTTTGATTCTTACCGGTATTTATATCCACTATCCGCCCATCACCACCAAGTGGGCGGAATTCAAGCCCCAGTATATCATGGCTATTTTGAGATACTGGCATTTTGTGGCAGGATATTTTTTCATATGTGCGCTTATGGTGAGGTTTTACCTCTTTTTTGCAGGAAATCAGTATGAGCGGCCTGCAGATTTTCTGCCAATAAACAGAAGAAATCTCAAATCCCTCATGTACAATATTAAGTTCTACCTTTACATGACAGATGAGCATGAGTGCAGGATGGGCCATACCATCCTTGCAGGCACCATATATTTTCTCCTTTTCATCTGCGGTGTTGTCATGGGGCTTACAGGACTCTATCTGCTCTACCCTGAAACTCCAATGGTGGCGAAGATTGGCCATGAGTTGTTCGGAACTCCCCAGCAGGCACGTCTTATTCACTATTTGCTGAACTGGTTCTTTATCTTTTTCATACTGGTGCATCTCTATATTGCCATCTGGAACGACTTCAAGGCGCCGGATGCCATTATATCCGGGGCCTTTTCCGGCTCCAAGATGATGCCTGCTGACACGGCATGCCCCTTGGAGGATATGGAAAAATAATTTTTGCCTGGATTGAGCGGAGAGGGAGCATTCCCTGTTTGTCCCAATATCATAACGTGCTACGGCTATGTAACTTTTTGAGACTGGTTCTGAAACTGTCATGAGGTGTCACCAACGTTATATGCAGGTTTTCTCGCAGAACAAGTCTCAAAAACCCACACAGCCTCCACAATAATAGAAAAGGCGAGACAAACAGGGAATGCTCCCCAGCGGAGAAGCAGTTCAACGCATACAGGCAGGCGTATGGCACAGGCCGGGTATTTTATGTCCTGAATGGGTGTTATTGTGAAACGCTCAAGTGTGGTAAGACATGGCAGACCTGTGCGTTGAAATAAGGATCAGGGGCATGGTCCAGGGGGTGGGGTTTCG
>WFRQ01000543.1 GCA_015486425.1 Deltaproteobacteria bacterium
ATTCATGAGGAAAAGTGATTCTGTGTGGGAATAGTTTTACTTACGAATTTTTTACTTTGACTTCACAACGCCCGAGAATGCGGATGAAAGGAGGGGTAGAAATATTTTTCATAAATGGAAGAAAATTACCATCCATGTTGTGCAAAATTCTATGTCCTTTTCTCATATCTTTATAAGTTTAAGACTAACTACTTGTATTTAAGGGTAATTAATGAATATTCTTTTTTGGTCATGGCGGTACATAAATTGCAGTTTTTTAATGAGGATCCATTGGAAATAATTTGAACCCTATTTTACATATTTAATCTTTCTCTTGGTCTTGCAGAGTGGTGCATTTTCCAGGAGGTTTATCCTTCCCTGCTGCAACAGATGCGGGGGCTGTTCACTGAATATTGTCAGGATGCTGACATTAAACTTGCAATTGGAAAAACGTAAAAAAGGGAGGATAACATGCAAAGGAAGAGTTGTTTTTTATCGGGATTTTGTCTTGTTTTTTGCTTGCTTATTCCCTGCATTGTTTTGGCTGTGCCACTAAAGGTTACTTACCAGGGAAAACTGGCCAATCCTGATGGCACTCCGGTAGATAACGGGACTTATGATATCCAGTTCAGGATATATAATGTAGTCTCTGGAGGAACAGCCCTTTGGGCGGAGACCCAATCTGTGTTGGTTATGGATGGGGTTTATAACGTGACTCTTGGATCCATAACGCCTATACCCTCCGGTATACTGGATAACCCTGTACTTTATCTTGGTGTTAACGTGGAAGCAGACGCAGAGATGTTCCCGAGACAGGAAATTACGTCTATTTTTTATGCCCTTAAAGCAGGAGATGCAGAGACCCTGGAAGGCCATGGAAGTGCGGATTTTGCGCCTATGCATCATGAACATTCGGGGGCTGATATTAGCTCGGGGACAATAGACGTTGATAGAATTCCTCCATCCATTGCTCGTGATTCCGAACTCACATGGGAGAATCTCTCCGGCATTCCTTTAGATATCGCGGATGGAGATCAAGTGGGGCTGACCCAGGAAACCGATCCCACGGTTCCAGGATGGATAAAAGACGGTATTGCCTGGTCCGAGGTCAATGGAATCCCTGCCGGATTTGCGGATGGGGTAGATAATGAAGGTGGGCTGACGTTGCCTTACAGTGGCTGGTATACCTCAAATCAAGCAGCATTTTGGGTGACGAATCATGGCCCAAACGGGACCGCCATATGGGGGTTGGCAACTGCTGATCCTGGATTTGGTATTATAGGGCAAATAGATGCGGACGGCGGTGCCGGGGTGACAGGAAAACACACGCAGAGCGGTAATTATGGAGAAGTCGGAACGGCCCTTGCCGGAGTAAGGGGGGTCGCAACCGGCGAATCCGGTCTGGGGGTTTACGGTCAGGCGACGGGCGCATCCGCGAGGGGAGTTTATGGCCGGGCTGATGCCTTAGGGGATGTCACCAACTATGGTGGCTATTTTGTTGCCAAGGGCGATTCTGGAAGAGGCGTTTTTGGTGACGCATCCGGAGCCACAGCCTATGGCGTTTATGGACGCGCAACAAATTCTGGTGGTTCCCGTCATTATGGAGGTTATTTTACCGCCTCTGGCAGTGATGGTGTAGGTGTTTCTGCCCAAGGGGATACGGGTATTATAGGAACGGGTACCACAACCGGTGTTCTCGCAGCATCATCAGGAGGTACCGCCCTCTGGGCAGTCGTAAGTGACGGATATGGTGACGGGATTTATGCCGAAGGCGGCCCGCAAGGTGGATATGCCGCCCAATTCAAAGGCAATGTTCTGATAAGAAGCAAGACTACGGGAGCTACGATCCTGGAGTTTGGAGAAGGCCTTGATTACGCGGAAGGCTTTGATGTTTCCAGAGGCAGGAATTTTGCACCAGGTGACGTCCTGGTAATTGATCCTCAAAATCCAGGAAAACTCACTCTCAGTAATTCTCCGTATGACAGAAAAGTGGCAGGGATTATTGCGGGAGCTCATGGTCTGGGGTCTGCGGTAAAAATCGGCTCCGGAGGGCACGATCATAATGTAGCGCTTGCCGGGAGGGTCTACTGCAATGTGGACACATCCTATGGAAAGGTCTCACCGGGAGATTTGCTGACAACTTCATCAACCCCGGGTTATGCCATGGTGGTGAAAGATTACGCAAAAGCCCAGGGGGCAATCCTGGGTAAGGCCATGGAAGGCCTGGAAGAAGGGAAAAAAGGACAGATACTTGCACTTGTAACCCTTCAGTGATTCTAACGTCAATGTAGATGAGGGTGGTGGTGTGAAGGTCTATTGATAAAAGCATGATGGATAGGAGAAACTATATCTCAATTGGATATGTCTGAAGAAATGAAAAGAATCATCTTACAAATTTCAGTGATACTGGTATTGGCCCTGGGGGTTGTTGCTTCCGGGAATGCGCAAACTGCCACGCTGGCCGAGGCAGAAATAGTTGCCAAAAACTGGATAGGATTCATCTCGAAGCGTGACGGTAGCTGGGGCGGGAGCAAGGCGCCATCTGTGAAGTACGTCCAAGAATTTAAAAGAGGAACCATGAAGCTCGGTTATTTTGCGGCGGTTAAGCCACACGGCTTCATCATCATATCGTCAATCAAGGATTTTATGCCAATCAAGGCTTATTCTGCCACCGATGACATGGTTCCTTCCTCAGAAATAGGCATGTGTGCTTTATTAAAGGATGTGCTGGAAAACAGGATAAAATTTTTAGTGCATCGATTCGGTGGAATTAAGCCGTCGAATTTGAGAAATCTGCACAAATTCACGCCAGAGAGAAATCGCTCCATGTGGTCTGCGCTATCCGCAGATGGATCAGCTACACAATCTGAAAGTATAGGGATAGCCCCAAAGGGCAGCGGGAAAGTTGGCCCACTTCTCAAAACTAACTGGCACCAGATGCCCCCCTATAATAATGACTGTCCCGACCAGGGTTGCCTGTGGTCAAGTCACTTTAACAGCAATGCGTTAGTTGGTTGTGTCCCGTTGGCAATGGCACAAATCATGAGATTCTTTTCATGGCCGCCGTCTTTCAATGATCACTATTATGATTGGCCCAACATGCTCAATGAATATACTTATTCCAGTTATTTTAATTGGTTTTATGATGAAACAGGTCGTCTTGTTACATTGCATCAAATAGATGAAGTGGCGCAACTGTGCAGCGATGCAGGAAGTGTACTCCACATTGACTATGGCTGTGATAGCACCACCGCGCCAATGTGCGATTTTTGGGTTGCAGACGCCAGGGATGGATTTGAGGATCATTTCCATTATTCCAGCCCTGATGAGGATGAACCGGTTTGCGAGGAAGCTGACAGCTATGGGAAAGACGAATGGTATGCGATGATTTGCCATGAAATTGATCGGAATAGACCCATGCTGTTCAGAATTGCCAATGACTCCGAAAACTTCGATCACGTGGTAGTGGTGGATGGGTATGACAGTGTAAATCTTGTCCATGTGAACTATGGCTGGGCTGACGCGCATACCGCCTGGTACAAATTTGACGATTTTGACTGCGACAGCGCCGCAGGTTTCCAGGATGGATGTGAATGGACAAAATATGAAATGATTCGTTACATTTATCCGAGAGGCGGTATTTACGGTACTTTTAATGGCGTTTTTTCCCCAAAGAACGATCCGGGTGATTTCCCTCAATATATCTACGGCGACTTAAGCTCAAGTGGTCTTACCGTTCAAGGAGGAGCCTGGGTGCAGTTTCTCCCCGGCGTCGTTATGAGTTGTTCCGCTAACACCATTGAAATAGATGGGAGAGATAAAACGACAGGTGATACGAGATTTTTCTCAAACGGAGACCCGACAATAGGATTCGGCGTGGGAGGAAACGGAAAAATTAAAATGTACGCAAATGGTGCAATGCGTGTTTACTGAAGGAGTGTATCTACGCGCTATGAGGGATTCGGAACGTAACGTCGGTAGAAAAAGAATGTAAGGTATGGACAATTATAATTGGGAGCATTCCCCGTTTGTCCCAGTATCATAACGTGCTGCGGCCATGTAACTTTTTGAGACTGGTTCTGAAATGGTTATGAGGTATCACGAACGTTATATGCAGGTTTTCTCGCAGGACAAGCCTCAAAAAGCCACACAGCCTCCACAATAATAGAAAAGGAGGGACGAACGGGGAATGCTCTCGCCGTAACTGCTGAACGGCGAAAAATGCAATCATCGGGTTTGCCGTCTTCACCGCATCTCCTTTGTCATCGGACCCCCAATATAGCCGACTATAATGGGAATTCCTCTTTCGCGGATATGCAGCAAATCCGAACAATCGCTCAAATTAGGTAAAACGCTCAATTCAGGCAAAATGGTAACTGCTCCCTTCCTCAAGGATAAATGCTCATAACGGAGAGTCGCTTTTCACACAACATTTTATTCTTGACACTTATCTGCTCAGAGGGTGCTGCAGATGCAAGGCGGAGGGGGCGAAGGCGTACTTCCCGTACTTCGAGCCCCCGACAACGCAGCAGATGCGGTACTCTGTGAGTAGATACGAAAAATGAGCGATTTTCAGCTCAGGAGAGAGGTAAAAATACATGGAACGGTTTGGCCTGATATTAATTTCCCTGAGCATTTGCCTTGCAGCAAGCGTGAATTGCCACGGTGCATGCCTGTATTCTGAACCCGCCTCCAACATCTGCTCAGCTCCCCGTATTATTGACGG
>WFRQ01000544.1 GCA_015486425.1 Deltaproteobacteria bacterium
ATACAGATTGACAGATGAAAATGTTCCCGGTACGCAGTGCACGGCATCTGTTGCGTAGGGGCTCGAAGCATTGGAAACAGGTCTTCGTGCCCTCCGGCAGCAGATGCTGTACACTGTGAGGAGATACGTCGGATTTGCTATATATCCAGCTCACTCACCTCAAGCGCATGTGTCTGGATAAACTGTCTCCTCGGTTCTATCTTTTCTCCCATAAGGGTGGTAAAAAGCAGCTCGGCCTCGTCTGCATCCCGAATACTTACCTGCAGCAAGGTCCTTTTTTCCGGATTCATGGTAGTTTCCCATAGCTGTTCCGGATTCATCTCACCAAGCCCTTTATATCTCTGGATATTTATTCCCTTCCGGCCCGCTGTCCTGAAATATTCAAGAATCTCATGAGAATCTTCACAGGTCCTGACGGTTTCATTCTCATGAATGATATCCACCTGGTTTTCTTCATAGTCTGAAACAGACCTGTAAATTTTAACAAGGCGTTTGAATTCAGGCATTGTCATAAGGTCAGGCCCCACCATGGCTGTAAGGTAGGCAAGGTCCTTTACCCCTGCCACAAACTCATACCCTGGGGTCTCATCCCTGCATGGCTTGACCTTTCCTATATTAAAATCTCTTTCAGAGAGTCTTGAGGCCATATCTTTGACTTTTTCTTCATCAAGGAAATCATTAGGGCTTGTTATTTTCAGCTCAAGGAGGGTTTTTGCCAGTTCCTTCCAGCATCCCTTTTTTTCAAGGGCTGTAAGCGCATCCTGATAAAGAGATATCCTTGAAAGTATTTCAAGCAGTCTTGCGCCTGATATGTTTCTGTCCCAACCATGGGGCCTGATCTGAATATCCTTGATTGCACGGTCAAAGAGAAACTTGTCAAGGCTCTCATCATCCTTGAGAAAGAGTTCCTGTTTTTTGCCCCATGCAACCCGGTACAGTGGTGGCTGAGCAACATAGAGGAATCCTGATTCAACAAGCTCTGACATCTGCCTGTAGAAAAATGTAAGCAGCAGAGTGCGGATATGCGCGCCGTCAACATCAGCATCTGTCATGATGATAATCTTATGGTAGCGCACCTTTTCCGCATCAAAATCTTCAGCCCCTATACCGGTGCCAAGGGCTGCTATGAGGTTTCTTATCTCCTCACTTGAGAGCATCTTGTCAAACCTGGCCTTTTCAACGTTCATTATCTTGCCCCTCAGGGGAAGAATGGCCTGGTTGCTCCTGTCTCTGCCCTGTTTGGCGCTTCCGCCTGCAGAATCACCCTCAACAATATAGATTTCACGTCTTGCAGGTTCCTTCTCCTGACATTCAGCAAGCTTTCCAGCCATGAGAATATCCGCGCCACCGCCCTTTTTCCGTGTAAGTTCCTTGGCCTTTCTGGCAGCCTCTCTGGCCCGTGCTGCGTCAACTGCCTTTGACAGTATCTTCTTTGCATCCTGGGGATTTTCTTCAAGGTATGTTGAGAGCGCCTCATGAACAATTGAGGATACAACAGACCTTACCTCACTGTTTCCAAGTTTGGTCTTTGTCTGTCCTTCAAACTGAGGGTTGGGCACGCGTGTGGATATTACCGCGGTAAGTCCCTCCCTGACATCATCGCCTCCAAGCTTTTCCCTGAGCTTTTTCGGCACGATGTCATCACTTGCATATCTGTTTATGCATTTGGTAAGGGCCTGACGAAATCCTGTAACGTGAGAGCCCCCCTCTTTTGTCCTTATGTTATTGACATAGCTTAATATTTTTTCAGAATAGCCCCTGTTATACTGCAGGGCAACTTCTACCTGAACCTGATTTTTTTCGCCCTTTATAAACACTGGCTTATCTATCACTACATCCTTGTTCTGATTCAGATATTGGACAAATGATACTATTCCGCCACTGAAATGATAGGTTTTGCTGTTTCCTGTCTTCTCGTCCTCCAAATGTATCTTTATCTGAGGATTCAGAAAGGCAAGCTCTCTCATCCTTGCCTGAAGGATATCAAACTGAAAATCCACTGTTTCTGTAAATATTTCAGGATCAGGCTTGAACTCAATACGTGTTCCGCGTTTTGAGGTTTCACCAAGACACTCCAGTTCACCTGCTGCAACACCCCTTTTATAGTGTTGATGATAAATTTTCCCCTCTCTGTAAACCTCCACATCAAGGTACTCGGAAAGTGCGTTTACCACTGAAACACCTACGCCATGCAGTCCGCCCGAAACCTTGTAAGTCTGGTGGTCAAATTTCCCGCCTGCATGCAGCCTTGTCATTACCAGTTCTATAGCAGGCACACCTTCTGTGGGATGCATGTCAACAGGTATTCCGCGGCCATTGTCCTCAACCACCACACTGCCGTTTTCTCTCAGCATCACGTTTATCTCGGTGCAGTGACCGGCAAGGGCCTCATCAATGCTGTTGTCCACCACCTCGTAAACCAGGTGATGCAGGCCCTCAATGGCAGTGTTTCCTATGTACATTGCAGGTCTTTTTCTGACTGCTGAAAGACCTGACAGCACCTTGATCTGGTTGGCTCCGTACTGATTTTCTGACATGAAATTTCCTTATTTACCCTGGATTATGTTGCTGTTCAGGCTTCTTGATTGTGCCTGAATTCAGTCCAAATGACGAAAGTATCATTCACTTTGCGTACTCTGCGTCCTGCGGTTCATTTTAATTTTCACCTGATTTGAGCGGTTGTTATGCGAGTTCCTTTTGATACGCTGAACTCAGGCTTCAGTATCAAGAGACATTGGCATGATAAGGCCCAGGAAGCCCTTATCTTTTTCGCCGGTAAGCAGACACGGGGATTCAGCGTTATTGGCAATGAGAATTACATCATCGGAGTCCATTACTGACAGGGCCTCCATCATGTATTTGGCATTAAATGCCATCTCAAATGGTTCGCCCTCATAAGAAACTTCAACTATTTCTCTTGCTTCCCCCAGATTTTTGTCAAGCGATTCTATTTCCATGGCATTTACAGTAATTGAGGCCTTTACCCCCCTGAACATAGTGTCGGAACATAGAACCGAGATTCGTTTTAACGCATTATAGACCGTCTGCCTTTTAAAAGTAAGAAAACGTTCTCTTGTTTCCGGAATTATTACCCTGTAATCAGGAAATGTTCCATCTATGAGCCTGATTACAAGCTGATCATGACCGCTTGTTACAAAACAGAATTTATCATCAATACCCAGCCTGGCCACCTCATTATCTTCAATAATTCTCTTTATTTCCTGAGCGCCTTTTTTGGGAAGGATTACCCCTTTCGTAATATCGAGGTGGTCTGCCGGTATCTCTGCCTCCATGAGACTCAGTCGATGTCCATCTGAACTGACCATCCTCAGCCTTGGGACATTTTCATCACTTTCAGTGTAATGATCTTTTGAATCCGGCGAAATCTGCTGCAGAAAAATGCCGGAAAGCGCAAATTTCTTCTCATCAAATGATGCCGAGAATATGGTTTTATCAATCAGGGCCTTCAGTGTTTCGCTCTCTATATCCGTATAGTTATCTGAGTTAACGCTTCGAAACTTAGGAAAATCATCAGGCGGAAGGCCTCCTATCTTGTATTCAGCCTTTTCACCTGCTCCTATTGTGACCCAGCAGTTACTATCCTCTTTAAATTCTATTACCGGCGAGGGGAAATCTTTCACAATCTCAAAGAGCTGGCGTGAATTAACAGTCACTGCGCCCTGCTCCTTGATATCACAAGGTATTTTGCTCCTGTAGCTTATCTCAAGGTCAGTTGCCTCTATGAACAGGTTCTCATCGTCAGTGTAAATATATACGTTGTTGATGATATTCATTATGGTTTTCTTGTCCACTATGGACTGCACCTTCTGCAACGGACCTGCAATTTTGTCCTTATCAACAAGTACATGAAGCATCATTTATCTCCATAAATAGAAATATAAAAATAAATTTATAATTTAAGTATGTCAGTAATGTTAATAATGTTCCAACTATGTGTTATGGTGTAATTTTTTTAAATTTTTAATGTTAATAACATTCGGATAACATGTTAGAAAAAGGCCATTATTTTTTCTATCCGAATTATTATCAGGTTATTAACATAGTTACTGACAGGTTATCAAACAGCATTCTCATCCATCAGGTTTACATACCTGAAAGAGTTTTTTTGCCTCGTTGACCAGCAGGCAGAAAACGCCCTTACCTGCATTGCTTAATGACATTGAAGCATCACTGATATAATGTAATGTGGTATCGTGCATAAGCACCATGTTCGTTGTTCTTGCTCTTGGAAAGGAGCTACCGTGAAATTAGCACAAAGCTGAAAGCTCATGGCGCAAAATAAAAGACTCAGCGAGTTCCCGCCTTTTTTAAGCTTTGCGCCTGCTTTCATATTCAGGGGCAGCAACCCCTTTTTTCCAGCTCTTTTGCACAGGCAAAAAAAATTTCGTATATTCTGAATTTTCACCCTGCGTCCCCGGCACAGGGTGGAATATGTGTATCACAAGTCATCAGGAATTGCTATGAGTTTGACAGAGATTATAGCCTCAAAAATTAAACAGTCTGGTCCCATTTCCTTTAAGGAATATATGGCAACAGCACTTTATCACCCGAAATACGGTTATTACACCAGATCATCCTTTCCTGCAGGCGGTAATGCTGATTTTGTTACATCACCGCATGCATGCCGACTGTTTGGCGCTGTTCTCGCCAATCAGCTATTTGAATTCAAAAAATATCTGGATATTTCACCCGATTCCCCCTTTACTATTGTGGAGATGGGCGCCGGTGCCGGGTATCTTGCGGCTGATGTCATCAGGTATCTTGAAGAAGCATATCTCGACACTCCTGGATCTTCTTACAGATACTTTATTGTAGAACCTATTCCTGAAACCCGAAAGATTCAAAGTTCCAATCTTGGACAATATGCACAGTCCGTCTCCTGGGTTAATACCCTTGAGGAGTTACCAGCTTACACCGGATGTCTTATTTCAAACGAGTTACTTGACTCTTTCCCTGTTCACGTGGTTCAGAAAGAAAGTAACGGGTGGTTTGAACTCTACGTTGATGTAAACGCTGATAATCAGTTTATAGAGGTGTTCAATCCAATAGACAATGCTTTTCTAAAAAAATATGTCAACCTTTTACCTGCTGATCTCCCCTTGCCTTACAGAACCGAGGTAAATACAGAGATTAAAAAATGGATTTCAGATGTATCTGCCAGTATGGTTCAAGGGTTTGTTCTTACTATTGACTATGGTTACACGTGGAACGAATATTTCGCTCCACATCGTAACAGAGGCACTGTGCTTGGTTATCAATTACAGAAAGTGATTGATAATGTGCTTCAACTTCCGGGTCAGATTGATATAACAGCACATGTAAATTTTTCAGACCTTGTCAGGTGGGGCAGTGAATTCATGTTTTCGGTTACAGGTTACGCGCCCCAGTACGCATTTCTTGGCGGCCTTGATTTCGAAAATACCTTCAAGAGGATTTATGGTGAAATCAATCCTTTTTCACCTGAGATGGGGGCTGTAAAAATGCTTATCATGCCTCA
>WFRQ01000545.1 GCA_015486425.1 Deltaproteobacteria bacterium
GGAGGGTTTTCCATGGTCTCCACACCTGCAAGGCGGGCAAGAGCCGCATTGCCCGTACAGTCTATCAGCGCCCTGGCCCTGATATGCATTCCCTGAGTCAGAGGGGTATTGGCAAGGAATCTGAGATTTGGAAACCTGGTTATCAGGTCATTAGAGGCACGGGAAAATTTCCAGGGTGTAACCGGAACAACCCTCATCCTTCCTGCAGGAATGGAAACAGACGGAAGCACTGTGTCCCACGGCGCGGGAAGTCTGGTATTTGCGGAATCCTGGGGGAAAAAACCGCACAGGCTGAATATACCTGTATGACACACAGTGCCGCCTGGGGATCTCCGTGCTTCTATCAGCAGGCAGTCAGCGCCGACAGCCGCTGCGGATATAGCGGCGGATATTCCCGCAGGCCCTGCCCCTGCAATTACCACATCTGCTGAAAAATCCGACATGATCATGAGTGAAATGTTGCCTTATTCTGTCCTGAAGGGGCTGTTCAACATTTTTTTCTTGGCACGTATCTGTATCTGCCTGCTTTAAGAGGTCTGTAATGGCTAAACCAAATTTTCCAGGAAGCTGGAGCTTCAAGAAGCACCGTTCCCGAACTGGAGTTTGGGAACGAGCGGTATACCCCCTCTTTAATCCAGCATAGCATTTAGTTCCGAGAGAATCATCTCGTTCGCCTCTGCGGCAGCCCCTTCAGCTATGGCGCCCTGAATCCAGCAGGTGGTAAGGTGCAGGGATGAATTATAACTTGAAAAAAAGAACCCGATTCCAGGCGGCTGGCTTACCATGGGCCTGTGGTAACAGGATACAGCCCTTGAGCCTGCAACTTCAAAAGGCTCTCCGGCTGGCCCTCCTACTGTGACCGGGCCTGTATTGGAAAAAAAGAATGAACAGAGCTGACCGTCCATGGCATCTCGAAGAATCCAGCGGTACAGGGATTTAGGGAAAACCCGCGCCACCTCCATGGCAGCCTCTGCTGCCTCGGGAAGCCCTGTTGCTACCTGCTCCCTGAACTCCCCTGCAACAAGCCCGGCAAGGGCCTCTATGCTCATACTGTGAACGTCTGCGGCACTTACCGGAATGAAACATATACTCACATGATTGCCTGGACTCCAAACTGCGGCCCTAATCTCTGATATCTGCCTTGTTGACAGGGGCACTGGCACAACATAACCTCCTGAGAGCCTGTCTTCTATGGGCATCATGTTATGAACTGCCCTTAAGCACACTGCCATAAGTGTGGCAGTCTCTCCAAAAACCGGATTTATCCTGCGGGCAGAAGCAGAAAATCTTTCTGTCTTTTCCTTTGAAAGTGCGGTGTAAAGGCTTCTTAACTCAGGTTTTTCATTTTTGGGCAGGGCAGACGCGGGAGATTTCACACCAAGCTCCTTCATGCGTCTCACCATGGGTTTGAACTGTTTTGCCAGCCGCAGTGTGGCTGCAAAACTTCTGGCCTTTTGAGGGCCACGCCCTGGTGTAGCAGGGGATTCACGGTCATGAGCGCCTGCACCGGTAAGGCAGGAGAAAAGCATCTCGCCTCCACGGGCATCAGTGAGCAGGTGATGCCAGGTCAGGCAGATGCAGGAACCACTTCGCCCACTGTCTATAACATCAAGCCGAAACACAGGAGGTGTTTTAAGATCAAGGGGACGATTTATAATGGTATCCAGCATGACATTAACTGGAATATCATTTGAAATATGATGATAACGGACTGATGCATGCCACTTGACAGGTGAATCTGACATCCGCCATGACCCGCTGCGGAAAAGGGATGTTGCAAGAGACAGACTGCGGAACCTGCTGCATTGACTCTTTTTGATGGCGCTTTCAATGACCTTCATATCAGGAACCTGCTCCAAGTGCACAATAAACTGCACCACATTTCCAGGAAGGCCGCTTTTTCGCTGGTCGTAATCTACAATATCAAGGAAGATATCAGACCTGCCAAGAGGAAACTCCAGCATTTAACAGTTACCCAAACAGAAATTACATGGACTAAATTGAACGCTCAATCCTGGATAGAACCTGATTTGAGCGATTGTTCGGATTTGACCGTTTTTTGATATTCTGAAAAACAAATTGTAACTTCTCAATAAGTGGTAACAAGTTACCGCATTTTAGTTTATGGATTCCGGATAGCAACCAGATGGAATGACGGAGGCGTGGCACGTTCGTGCTGGTGCCCAAACTCCTGTTTGGGTACCTAATTGACAGAAGCTCCTGCTTCATTCCTTTTAATATTGGCTGTGCGGCATTACCTGCCCTTGTCTGGAAGCTGGAGCTTCCGGGTATGCGTTCCCAAACTGGAGTTTGGGAACGAGCAAAACCTGCCGGAATGACGGAATTGCAGGCAGTTCAGATCGTCATCCCCGAATGTAGTCGTCGGGGAGCCAAGCTTTTTGCCAGCACTTCTTGAGAAGTTACTAATTTGTTACCCTCATAACCTCTTCAAATGTTGTATCGCCGGAGAGGACCTTCAGTATTCCGTCCTGCCGCAGGGTACGCATTCCCCTCTTCCTGGCGTTTGAGGCAATGGTGCCGCTGTCGGTTTCATTCAGAATCAGGCTCTCCATCTCCTCGTCAATTACAAGCAGCTCATAAATGCCGGTCCTGCCTGAGTAGCCGGTGTTGGCGCAGGCCTGACACCCGGCGCCCTTGTACAGAAATTCCGGCGGATTTTCAATTGGTGCACCCATGGCCTTTGAAATTTCTTCAATGAAGCCGGGCTTTACCGGCTGCTGCACCCTGCAGTGAGGGCATATCCGGCGCACCAGCCGCTGTGCCATTACTGCAAGCAGGCATGAGGAGAGCAGGTATGATTCCATGCCCATCTCCTGGAGCCTGGTAATGGCGCTTGCCGCATCATTGGTATGGAGTGTGGAGAACATTAAATGACCTGTAAGGGCGGACTGTACGGCAATTTCTGCTGTCTCGGAATCCCTGATCTCGCCGATCAGCACCACGTCAGGATCCTGGCGCAGAATGGTCCTGAGCGCTGAGGAAAATGTCAGGCCGATGTCTGATTTGACCTGTATCTGGTTGATACCGTCAAGCTGATACTCAACAGGGTCTTCTACCGTGACAATCTTCTTGTCAGGAGAGTTGATGCGGTTCATTACCGCATAGAGTGTGGTGGTCTTGCCGCTTCCTGTAGGTCCTGTCACAAGCACCATGCCATACGGGCGCTGTATGATTTTCTGGAAATCCGTGAGGATATCAGATGAGAGGCCGAGGCTTGAAAGTTCGAGTTTAACTTCATCCCGGTTAAGGAGCCTCAACACTATGCTCTCCCCGAAGAGTGTGGGCAGGGAGGAGACACGAATGTCTATCTCACGGCGTCCCTCACGTACCTTTATACGGCCATCCTGGGGAAGGCGCATTTCGGCAATATTCATCTTTGCCATGAGCTTCAGCCTGGAGGTAATGGCAGGCTGAAGTCTCTTGGAAACGGTCTCAACATCATGGAGCACGCCGTCAATGCGGAAACGTATCTTGAGCTGGTCGCGGAAAGGCTCAAAGTGAATATCAGATGCCTTTACTTCAAGGGACCTGCTGATTACATGGTTTACCAGCCTGATAACAGGGGCCTCGCTTGCAAGGTCCCTTAGCTGTTCAGGGTCATCCCACAGGCTGTCATCCAGATCAGCGGTATCCTGGTCTTCTGTGCCCTCCAGGTCAACATCCGCCTCATACCAGCGGTAAATTGCAGCAATAATGTCCTCTTCTTCAGCCCATCTCGGAATGATTTCCACCTGGAAAATACCTGCAAGTATCTCCCGTACATAGAGATCAAGCGGGTTTGCCATGGCCACGGTTACACTCTCAGGGGTCACGGCGAGCGGGACAATCTTCCACTGTTTCATGGTCTGGGAAGAGAGCCCCTCCACCATGGGAGGCTCCTCTGGAAACTCCCCTGCATCCATGAGGGAAAAGCCGAAATCAGAAGGGTCAGGCGGTACAAAATCCTCTCCGTTTTCCTGAATTTCCGGGCCTGGTTCCCCGTTATTCCCATTATTGTCTGTGTCTGCGTTTTTTGCCGAACCAGGGAGGCCAAATATCTCCCTGAAGCGGTTGTTCAGTTTTTCAAGACCTGGGCCTGCGGAAAGAGTCATAAATTATGTTACCCCTGGCTGTCTGTTTATGGGCGTGCTGCTATTCCCAGCTTACAATATCAGAGTCTTCGCCTTCACCCCCCGGCTCTCCATCACGGCCATAGCTCTGAAGGTCATAATCTCCATGTTCACCAGGAGATGTATAAACATAGTCATTGCCCCATGGGTCCTTTGGAATTGCCTTGGGAAGATATGGCCCAGCCCAGTTCTTAAGTCCTGCTGGGTTTTTCCTCAGGGCTTCAAGGCCCTCGTCTGTCCGGGGGTAGCGGCCATTATCAAGCCGGAATTCATCAAGGGCTGACCCAAACAGCTCAATCTGGGCCTTGGCTGTCTTCTGGCGGCTGGTGCCGAGCTTTCCGAAAAATTTCGGAGCTACAAGGCCTGCCAGAAGGCCTATTATGATAACCACTACAAGAAGTTCAATAAGGGTAAAACCCCTGCTGCACCGTATGTCTATGGTGCCTGTTCTGTTTATGTATGACATGATGTTCTTTCCTCCTGATGAAAAACAGGGCGTATGGCCCTGGTAAAACCAAAGGATGTTAATAAGTTGTATATGGGTCGCTGTTCAGCGTGTGTTTCGGTTTTTGTTTGGCAATGGCACTGCGCATCCTGGTGATTCACTTGTAATATTACCACAGTCCGCCCCTGCTGTCTGTCACCATCTTACCACAAAGGCCTGTGAAAATCCGTTTCTTTCAAACCTGGCCCTGACCGTCCGGGCGGTTTCATAGTCGTGGGCTGCAAACACCTGCACCCTGTAAAATGTACCCTTGTCTGTCTGGTACTTTCTGACTTTAACTTTTTTGTAGCGAATGGAGAGCTTGTCACGCAGGGCATAGGCATTGTGCGGAACAGTAAAAGCGCCAACCTGCACGTAAAAATCACCTGTGGTTAGATTTGGCACTTTTTTCAGACCTGACGCACGATCGCCCTTTATTCGGCTCTCCCCAAGGGCCACAATTTCTACGCGTGCAGTGCCCGGGCCGACTATGCCCAGTTTTTTTGCAGCAGTATAGCTCAGGTCTATGATCCTGTTCTTTACAAACGGACCACGGTCATTGATCCTCACCACAACCTCCCTGCCATTGCGGAGGTTTCTTACCCTTACCCATGTATTCATGGGGAGGATGCGGTGTGCAGCGGTCATTGCGTGCATGTTGTATCGTTCACCATTTGCAGTCTTGCGACCATGAAAACCAGGGCCGTACCACGAGGCATACCCGGTCTGCCTGAACCCCTGGGACGATGGCAGAGGATAATATGTTCTGCCTGCAATGGTATATGCCTTTTGCGTGCCGCGTTTTCCTGCTGCACGGGGTTTATGTGCAGACTTTCCAGCGCATCCGTGGAGCAGGAACATGGCAGGCAGAAGGGCTGCCAAGAAAAATTTCAGGAATCTGTATGGTATGCTCATAAAGTTTCAGTTATAGTTGAGCCTGATAGCAACACCTAATTTGAGCTGTTTTCGGCAAAAAAATGCAACTGCCAGAATTCCAATACAGTAACACTTTACTGCTTGACTGATATAACCATTTATTATGCCTGAACATATCACAAATAACAACTCTGTTTACCTTGATTATAACGGCACAACGCCCACTGCACATGAAGTTACAGAGGTTATCACCAGGGTACTGACCTCCTGCTGGGGCAATCCCAGCAGCAGTCACAGCGCCGGAAGGGCAGCACGAAATGCGCTTGAAAAGGCAAGGGGCCAGGTGGCAGGGTCCATAAATGCAAAGACTGACGAGATTATATTCACAAGCGGCGGCACTGAATCCAACAACACTGTCCTGCTTGCCGCAGCAGCCGCCATGGGAAAAGGTAAAAGGCATATCATCACGTCCCGCATAGAACACCCCTCTGTGCTTAATCCGTGCATACATCTCATGGAGCAGGGGTGGGACGTAACTTTTGCAGGTGTTGATAAAAATGGCGTGGTGGATCTGAAGGAGATAGAAAATTCAATCCGCAGGGATACTGCCCTTGTATCAGTGATGCTTGCAAATAACGAAACAGGCGTAATTCAGCCGCTGCAGCAGATAAGTGCCATTGCCCGCAGGCATGGAGTGCCGGTTCATACCGACGCGGCCCAGGCCCTTGGGAAAATGGAGGTGGATGTCTCGGATCTCGGGGTGGACTATCTTTCCATTGCCGGTCACAAGCTCTATGCTCCCAAGGGAATCGGGGCGCTGTTTGTGCGAAAGGGCGCTGCCTGGGGCAATCTCATGTTTGGCGCAGGACAGGAACAGGGAATGAGGCCCGGCACAGAACCTGTGCCCGGAGCCGCAGGGCTCGGAGAGGCGTGCCGCATGGCAACCGAAAATCTGGAAGATGATGCCTCCCGCATGACAGAACTCAGGGAGAGGCTGTTTCAGCTCCTTGCCGATGCCACAGGCGGTGATGTGGTCCGGTACGGCCAGCCGGATAACGTACTCAGCAATACACTGCTTGTAAGTTTTCCCGGCAGGACAGGCGGAGAAATCCTCTCTTCATGCCCGGGGCTCATGGCCTCCACAGGCGCTGCCTGCCACGACAGTAAGGTTGCTGTATCCCACGTGCTTGCGGCAATGAATGTGCCTGAAAAGGTGGCTCTCGGCACGCTCA
>WFRQ01000546.1 GCA_015486425.1 Deltaproteobacteria bacterium
TAGGTTTCCCCAAGGGGAGAGACTGTGGGGTGCTCTGCTTCAGTATTATCCACCTCTGCCTTGAGATTCATGGCCGTGGCGATTTCCTGCACGATATCGCTCTCCCTGCTCGCCTTGAAGGGCTTTCGTATACGCGTACGCTGGAGCCTGTGAAAGAGGCTGTATCCCTGGATGCTCAGCACAGGCTGGCCGCTGGATGGAAAGCTGGGACTCATGGCGGTGATTTCACCTTTTATCATGAGCTGCATATTATCCACGTATCCCATGTGTATCTCCACCATGTTTCCTTCGTCAAAGGTGTCGCTGTCCATCCAGCGCAATTTGTCTCCCCCTGCAAACAGCCGTTCCGGCTCAGGATGCCGGTCCCTTACGGTGAAACTGAAACTGTCAGCACGGTCAGCATTGTCTGTAACGCTGACAGACAGGACGTCAACTGTCACCCCGTGCCGCAGCTCTGTTTCCTTGACCTTCAGCAGAAAGGCCGGAGCATAATTTTCAGCTCGATCATCAGCCAAATTCAGACCTCACACGATAGCAGGGATAATCAGTACCTGACCCGGCTCTATGGCGAGAGGGTCATCCATGTTGTTTTTTTCGGCAATGTGGCGCCAAAGCCCCGGGTCTCCATACTTCCGGCCGGCTATGCTGCTTAGCGTGTCGCCACGTTTTACCACGTAATGCTTGGCAAAATCCGCAGATTCAAGTTTCTGGGATTCCTCGCTGTACTCCTTGAAGGAGACATCTACCACTGCCCTTACAGGCGTTCCGTCCGGCAGGAACAGAGTAAATCGCTGGTCGGCCCTTTCCAGTACACCTATGAAGTTTAACCTGCCCCAGTTAAAATGACAGATGGGCGGCGCGTGGCATTTGTCATCGATTTTCAAAAGGTTTGTAATCTGGCCTGTATGTTCCCTCACATCCCTGCCGCCATCATAGGTATAGGTATCGAAGAAGAGCTGCATGGACAGGGTCCGGGCATTGCCGCGCACAAACTGCAGAGGAGGGCTGGACAGGCCTGGTATGGCAACCTCTGAAAACTGGTTACCCTTGTTCAGCCGGTATTCGTTGGGGTTGAACAGGACCTTTATGGTCTTCTTCTCTCCCTTTTCTTTGTAGGTTATGGTGGCTTTCTGAAATTCCATGTTTTTAGCTGAGCCCCAGACTTTCTCGTTCTATAATAAGGCGCTCCTCAATTATGGCGTAAATCCTGTCAACCATCTCTACAATGTCGAGTTGATTTTGCGTTTCACTGGTACTGGTTATGGACGATTCATCAACTGGCTGGTAGAGATTGCTGTCCGCGGCTACCGCCTGTTGTGATGCAGACCGTTGCACTGCTGCCTGCGGTGCTTCAGAGTTCAGTTGGGAATGTTCTATCACTGTTTTACTTCTTTGAAGCGGCATGGACAGGGCAGATTTCTGAACAAATGCAGGCGTCACAGCGGTCTGGGCATGGTCACTGGCTGAATTCAGGTCATGATTAAACGAGTTGCCTCCTGGAAGGCGCATATCAGGGTATTGCTGAATGATGGACGGCATGGTCGATCTTTCCATATGTGCATAGACCCCTGATAAACCGGAGACCTCTCCTCTTGCGCAAGCATTGTGAGCAGTGGCGCCATAGCGGGAGAAATCGTAAAAAATTCTGCGCCCGGCAGGTACTGACATCGCTCTTCCTGCAGGTCCCTTTGTGTAGCGCTGTATTATGGATATTCCCAAATGGCCGGGTGGTGCTGCAGCAGGCGATTCCGTGGTCTGCGTTCTCTGATCCGAAGCAGGACCATACGTAGAGTCCGTGTTTGCCGAGCGTTTATTTTGGCCATGGGAAACCGCGCGGCGTTGAATGATATTCCCTGCTGCCACAACCCCTGCCTTGTGTTTGGGAGATATTCCACCCATATATCGGATGGTCCAGCCCCCGGGGCCGTGGACCATGCGATTTATTATCTCCGTGCTGTAATCAGGGCCGGAGGAGCTCTGTCCAGGCCCGGCCTGCGGACTTTTTGAGGTTAGAAGGCGCAGATTCCCGTTCATATCGCTCAAGGCCGTTCCAGTTGTTTCTGAGGGGATATGTCCTGATGAAATTTCAGTGTCTGCGGATACATGCGTCTGTCTGCCCGGCACCGGGTGTACAGGAGATGTGTCTGCCTTCTGCTGGATGGTCGCTGTATTATGCGTTTCAATATGTATTTTATCCCTGGGGCTTTGCACGAATAGTGTGGAACTTTTCCCTGATCCGTGGGAAACACTGCCTGTGGCCCCTGAGTCAGGGACACTTGCAGCAGAGGTCATGCCAGTTTGGGGACTCCCGATCAGCGATATGTCAACGTCCTGGAGTTTCGCAGTTTGAGCCTGGTGCAGACTTACATCTGCATGGTACGGCATTAAGCTTATCGATTCTGCAGGAGGTGCCTGGGCATATATGCTGGAAACACGACGAGAGCTGGCATTTTCCTTATTGGAATCATAGCTGTTCTGACGCTGAACAAAAGAGTCTGAGGGTCTATGAATAATGATCACAGGATCATTTCCCGTTGAAGCACTAACAGAATTCCGCCACGGTGACTGGGCCATTACCCTGCCTGCAGGGCTCTTCATCAGACGTTTAATAATGCCAATCCCTGGATTATTTTCTGATGTATCCACATGGCTTGCGAAACTCTCGGCTGCACGTGTCCTGCCTCTTTTCATCCGTTTCTGGTCATAGCCGTCTATTACTGTTGAAGCCGAGCGGCTTACAGCCCCGGTGACTGCCTGATGTCCTGTGGCCATAGCAGGTCCAGCCCCGTTTGTTGAAAGGGCGCCTGCGGAATCCGTCTTCCCATACATGGGTGATATTGCGGGTGAAATGTTCTCATGCCATACATAAGAGAGTGATGGCCACGGACTTACTGAAGACAGGGACCAGCGTCTCTGTATATCAGCCAGCAAATGGGCTGCATTTGCTCCCTGGACTCTTCGCACCAGGCCTTGAGCCGCAGAGAGATGTATCAGCCCTGGAGAATGGCAGTAACGCTTCAGCAGGCCGTCAGCCAGGGCTGAATGAATATGCCGCTCCGTGCGATCTTTCCTGCCTTCCAAACCATTATCCACGGTTTAACTTCCGCTCCTCTTGTTTCTACGGCGTTATCAGTCCATTGTGTACAAGTTCAATTGTCTCCACGGCCACCTCTGCTGTGCCTGCGCGCAGATCCGGACCGCTCCAGCGCACGGGATAGGCATTACTGAAGCTCCATCGCCTCTTCTCCTCATAGGCGCTGTCCAATACAACTATTGATATTTCTTTTCTCTTAATGTTCCCGCGCATGACCTCAAGATACCATTCCCAGAGATCAACAGAGGTAAGGCCGTGTTTCAGGATCAGATTTGAAGGGTAACGGGTGGGGCCTGCCAGTTTATGGATATAGCCGTTGCATCCGCCCTCCTTGTACTCCTTTATTTCAGTCTCTATTTTCAGACCGCTGACCTCTGTAAATCCTCCTACTACCTCTTTGATCTCTACCTTGAAGTTAAAGGACAGAAATGGATCGTCATAGTAAGGTCTCACGCTCTTAACCATCAGTTCACAAATCTCCTGAATTTGTCATCTCATTGAGACGGCGATTTATCTCTGCGATTTCCGCCACCCACTTGTGGCGCTCACCATGCTCCATGTTCATGATCTGGTCCTGGGGCCAGTGAAAATGATATGCAATGTAGGCTACCTCCCTGAACAGGTTCTCCAGGGGGTAGCCCATCATTCCCCCGGGCTTCCTACCTCCACCTCGAATTCCTCTTCGCAGTGCGGGCATGTAACCGCCACCCTGTTATGCCCCACTTCATTAATACGCCTGTAAAAGTCCTGGAGAAAGGCCAGGTCAGCAGAAAAAAGCCCTTCAATTACCTTGGGATTGATATTCTGCAGGTCTCCAAGGCGTGTGATAACGCGTGACAGGAGAATTATTATGAGATAGCCGGGATTTGCCTTTACACGAGGATCCTTCATGGGAGCAATTTCATCATAGGCAGTTGATAAACGCATCACGCCGTCCCGGTGCAGGTTTCCCTCTGAATCTACATAACCGCGCGGGAGTGAAAAGGAAAATTCCGTCTGAAGTGTCATGCCTTCTCTACCCATTCATGCGCTATTTCAAGGGTTTCAATGGCGACCTCACTTCCTGTGGCATTAAAACTCGGTCCTGTCCACTTGGTAGGCCATCCTTCACGAAAATTCCACCTGGCCTTCTCCTCACCTGTATCGTCGAGGAGGATAATGGAGCCGTTTTTACGCTCAACTGTGCCGTCCATAGCCTTCTTGCGCCAGTCCCAGAGTTCGGCATCATCAGTAATGCCCCACTTCAGGGTGATGTTGGAGAACTTGACCAGCCCTGGTAATTTCCGCGCGGTGAGCGGACGCTCGTTTCCCTCTCTGTATTCGATAGGGTCCTGGCTGGAGTCAAGGCCTGAACATTCCCTGAATCCACCACGGGTGATTCCATCTATCTCTATGAGAAAGTTATAGGCACGATACGGATCCGTCCTGTCTCCTGTCGGCATGATTAAACCTCCTTTTTATGCTGCCTCTTCATGAGGCAGATATTTGTAGCGATTGACCACATTGCCCTTTCTGTCGCACAGGGTTGCGGTGTCTCCTTCATTATTCCAGATAGCGATGCCGCTGCCCCAGAATAGATCAGTTGCTGTATTAGTCCCGGCCCTGGTCCAGACACGTACTTTGTCTCCTGGATTTAACACGAATTCAGGGAACCGGAATGTGTGAGCTGCCCTGTCGGTTAATGTCCAGTTGCCCATATCAACGGCATCAGTGCCCTTGTTCTGTATCACTACATACTCACGTGAAACGTCTCTGCCCGGGGTGCTGTATTCAATGTATGAAATCCTGACATCGCCGGTGCTCCTGCCTGAGAAACTCTGCGCTTCTCTTTCCGGCATGGACGCCTCCCCGGCAGTTTGATCACCTGTAATGTTTATGCCGGTTTCGCTTTGAATGATGCGTATGACCATGAACTCACATGGGGCAGCAGGCGCAATGCCGATTTCCGTAACCACCATACCCGCATCGCGCACCTCAGATGGATTGGTTTCCTGGTCGCATTTTACATAAAAGGCCTCTTCCGGCGCTTTCCCCTTGAGCCCCCCCTGCTCAAACAGACCGTTCAGGTAGCCGGTAATCTCAAGTCTGATCCGTGCCCACAGCCTCTGGTCATTGGCCTCAAATATCACGTCAGACATGTTCAGCTCGATCCAGCGTCTGAGTGTGATAAAGATACGCCGAACGTTAACATGTCGCCAAGCAGGATCGCCGCTCACTGTCCTTGCTCCCCATACCATGATGCCGCGGCCTGGAAAGACGCGAAGACAGTTTACGCCAGCCGGATTGAGGCGTCCCTGCTGTGTATTATCTATGACTGTCTCAAGGTCCAGGACCCCATTAAGAACCTCGTTGGCAGGTGCCTTGTGGACTCCGGCCTGCTCATCGCTTCGTGCGTAGACGCCTGCAACATGACCACATGGCGGAACGAAACTTCCCGTTGATGAGGGTCCATCAAGTATCCTTATCCATGGATAGTAGAGTGCTCCGTTGCTTCCCTTTAATCCTGCACACTGCCCAGTCACTTCATCTTCATCTGCATTGGGAAGGGAATCGAGTATGGCAAAACGGTCACCTGATTCCTGGCAGTGCTTCAGTACCTGGGCCTGCATGAGCCTGATTTCATCAGGGTCAGACACAGGGCTTTCAAAGTCCGGGCTCCACATTATGTCAGGGGCGCATACCAGATCCACGGTGTCCAGTGAGCGGCAGGTATCAAGGCCTGTTCCAAGCGCCTTGCCAGGTTTAACATTGCTGTTATCAAAGCAGATGATCTGCACGAAACACCGCCTGCCGCCGTTTTCAAAAAATCCTCGCACCGCATGAACTGTGTATCCCCATGGCTCAAGGACGGAAAACGCATCCTGGAATTCAGACCAGAGGCAGAAACCCTGGGGCTCAGTCTCAGTATCCCCGGCCTTTTTCCTGACCAGCCAGATGCCAGGGTCAGAGAAATTCCTCAGATGCAAATCCGCGGAGAGTGAATCAAAATGGTCTTTTGTGATAAATCCCAGAAACACCGGTACACCTGTCTGGAGCTCAGGAGCCGGTTCAGATACAACCGTTTCCCTGTAGATTCCAGGTGTCAGATAGGTCTGTCTTTGGAATATGGACATCCTTTACTCCAGCATTTCAGGTTGAGCATGTTGCTCAGGATCATCAGGTATATGCCTGTTACCTTCACAAATGCTTTATATGACCAGTCAGTTTCACTTGGTAATCAGGGGACATCCCTCAACTGCCCGGGCCTGCCCACTGGCTTATGCGGAAGATTACAAACTCGGCAGGTTTGACAACGGCTACACCTATTTCAGTAACCACCTGTCCCAGGTCACGGACCTCAGGGGGATTGGTCTCTTCGTCGCACTTGACATAAAAGGCCTCGCTGGCCGTATTGCCGAACAGGGCTCCGGACCGCCATACATTAGTAAGAAACGCAGTTACATTTCTGGTTATCTTGGCCCATAGTGCAGGTGAATTGGGCTCAAAGACCACCCACTGTGTGCCTTCGTCAATGGATTCCCGCAGAAAGAGGAACAGGCGCCGGACGTTTATATACTTCCACTCACCATTAGCATCCCCTCCTATGGTGCGACCGCCCCATATACGAATGTTGCCGTTAAGGTCGCGGATACAGTTGACACCCTGGGGATTCAAACCGTCCTGCTGCGCCTTGCCTACCCTGTATTTGAGGCCCAGAGCTCCCAGTACAGGTTCGTTGGCAGGAGCCTTGTGAACACCCCTGTTTGTATCGACTCTGGCATAGACACCAGCAACGTGACCGCTTGGCGGTACATACTGAAGGCCGTCGCCTCCGGGATTTTGAATTTTGGTGGCCGGATCAAATACCTGTATCCAGGGAAAGTAGAAGGCAGCATAGTCTGAGTTGTCAGGAAGCAAGTTATTTGCGTTGGAGGGATCAAGCAGCGTGAGATCAAGATCGCCTCCTGATTCAACCACCTCCGCACTGTCGAATATAGCAAAACGGTCGCCTGTGTTCTGTCTGCAGTGTGTGTCAATGGCTGAACGAACACTTGAATCTGCAATGCCGGGTGCAGCCACAATGGCTATTTCGTCAATTGCCTCAAACCTTTTCAAAGCCTTGGCCACGTTTGCTGTTCCGCTTTCACGTACCACATAACAGCGGGTCCCCCCATTGTTAAAGAAGCCGTAAACTGCGTGGGCAAGCTTTCTCTGATCCGGATCAGTAGAAAAATCGCCGAAAAATTTCTTGAATTCTCCAAAGTTAGTGCAGAGTTTTACTTCACCTGCAGA